>JAHDEN010000221.1 GCA_020628815.1 Chloroflexota bacterium
GGGTATCCAGTGCTAAGTTTGACGCTAGATTCCTGCCTGCGCAGGAATGACGGCCCAGCCAAAGAACCTTTAAGTACTTTTGAGACGGTGCAGTTAGCGCCCCGCCCAACTTCTATCGCACGGTAGCTGGACCGAATTGGCCATAGATGTTTTGGGCCAGCTTAATATCTAGAAAGCGACATTTGATAAGAGAGTAGGTTTCTAACAAAAATTTGAATTGGTTCCGGAGCTTAGGCAAATTTGAGGAAAAACAAATGAACGTAGATCCTGTAGAAATGACAAATATGCCACCCTTTGAAGAAATCGAAGGAATCCCTGAGTACATTGTCGGTATTGGTGCATCGGCCGGGGGGTTAGAAGCGCTAGAGCGCTTTTTTAGCCAAGTGCCTGAAGATGCGGGTGCCGCTTACATTGTGATTCAGCATCTTTCCCCTGACTTTAAAAGCATGATGTCAGAGATTTTGGGGCGCAAAACAAATTTGCCCATTTATTCGGCCGAAGATGGGATGGAAGTAAAACCGAATCATATCTACCTGAATACACCCCGCCATGACCTACGCATCGAAAATGACAAAATAACGCTTACCCCAACAGTGATGGGGACCCAGATGCCCCCATTGCCCATCAACACATTCTTTGAATCTCTCGCAAAAGATCGTGGACCAAGATCGATTGCGATTGTGCTATCTGGTACAGGTACAGATGGCAGTTTGGGCTCCGCTGCGATTAGCGCGGCCGGTGGGCTGGTCATCAGCCAAGATATTGAATCCTCGCTGTTCCCCAGCATGCCCCAAAATGCGGCAGCACAAGGGCCGGCCGACATCGTTCTGCCACCAGACGAGATGCCCAGCGCCATTGTTGATTTCATCAAATCTGACATTCGCATTTCAAAAGGAGATTTAAGCCTGCTCGATTTTTCACTTATGACGGGTGAAAACGCCTTCTCTTACCTGTTGTCGATGCTCCAAAGGGAATACGGCATCGATTACACCGTTTACAAACCGCAGACACTTGTTCGTCGGGTCGAGCGGCGCATCGCGCTTAACCATCATCCCAACCTAACCAGCTACATCCACGTTTTACAAGAAGACAAAGCTGAGATGGATGCGCTGTATCGAGATGTAATGGTCGATGTCACCAGCTTTTTTAGGGACAAAGAGGCGTTTGCTCTGCTTGAAAACGAAATTTTGCCCAAGATCGTTGATGGGAAAGAACCTGGAGATTCGATCCGCATGTGGGTAGCTGGCTGTGCATCGGGTGAAGAAGCCTATTCATTGGCCATTTTGATCTCTGAAGAGCTGGCAAAACAGGATAAAGCGGTTGATATCAAAATTTTTGCAACAGACGCTCACCGCAATTCGATCTCCCGTGCAGGGTCTGGTGTGTACACTCAAGACCGCATCGAATCGGTGCCAGAGAGACTGCGGGAACCTTATTTTGTCTCAATCGGAAGCGATCAGTTTCAAATCCGGCCGGAAATTCGGCGCACCATCGTCTTTGCACCACACAATCTATTGGTCGATGCCCACTTCACCAATCTAGACTTTATTAGCTGTCGCAACGTTCTGATCTATTTACGGGCTGATGCCCAAGCCAAAGTTCTAGGCGGGTTCCATTTGGGCTTACGCCTGAACGGCATCCTCTTTTTAGGGGCCAGCGAGCATTTGGGTCATTTTGAACAAGACTACGAAACGATTAGCCGACAATGGCGCATTTACACCAAAATACGATCAGGCAGCAGTTTGCCCCGCAAGCCGATATCGGCCCCCAGAATCCAACTGCCAGACAACTTAAGAATGCGGGGGGCCAGCCTGGTCTCGCAAACTTGGGAACGTGGTTTGTTGCAAGAAATGATCGATACCGGGTTTGTGGTAGACGATCATGGGCGGCTACAGCAAATTTATGGCGAAGCGGAACATTTTGTTAATTTCCGCTCCGGCCGGGTTGATCTCTCTCTGACAAACATTGTGATCGATGAGCTTTCAACCCCCATCCGTACCGGCCTGTTTCGTGCCCAGCAAGAAAATCAATCGATTACCTTTACCCAAGTCAAAGTTCCGCAAGGGGGTGAAGATCAGTTCTTTAATATAACCATCCTACCATTTGAAGCAGAACCAGGATCTGATGGTGGGAAGATGCACTACTTGATCAATCTAGAATCAAACCAAGGCGAACCCCGAAAAACAGCGACAAGTGAAACAGAACATGCTCCTGAAGACCTTGACCGTATCCGCGGATTAGAACGGGAGCTGGCGTTTACCCGGGAAAGTCTGCAAGCCACAATCGAAGAAGTTGAAACAACCAATGAAGAGCTGCAATCTTCGAACGAAGAGCTAATTGCGGCCAATGAAGAGCTGCAAAGCACCAACGAAGAATTAAGCTCTGTTAACGAGGAGCTGTTTACGGTCAATGCTGAGTACCAAGATCAAAACCAAGAGATTCAGCGCAACAATCAAGATATGGATAATCTGTTGCGCAGCAGCAGCATCATGATGATCTTTTTGGATCAGGATCTGCGCTTACGCATTATCACACCACCCACCCATGAGGTGTTTGGCTTACTAGATAGTGATGTCGGCCGGCCGATCACCCATTTCTCATCGTTTGTTGAAATAGGCACAGATCTGCTTGTTCAATTTAGTGAAGATGCTTTGAACGGCAAAGAAAACCAGACTGAAATCATCGTCCAAGGAAACAGAAAATTGCTGATGAAAACATTCCCATATCTGCTGGAGGATTCCCAAATTGACGGGGTTGTCCTCCATTTCATTAACCTAAACGATGTGATCGCAAATGGATAGTTCTACCCAATCGCCCAAATATATTGTAGGCATCGGCGCATCGGCCGGGGGGTTAGAGGCGCTCGAGCGGTTTTTCTCAACGGTGCCATCCCACCCCGATATCGCTTACGTGGTTATTCAGCATTTGTCTCCTGATTTTAAAAGCATGATGCCCCAAATTTTGGGAAGGGTCACCCATCTGCCGCTGTTTCACATACAAAGCGGGATGGCGATCGAACCCAATACGATTTACTTAAACATCCCCCGGCATGATGTTAAGCTCGAAAGCGGCCGGCTCTTCCTGACCCCAACACGCAAAGCTTCCACCGCCCCCCGCCCCATCAACCTATTCTTCAATTCACTTGCTACAGATTTGGGATCACGCGCCATAGGCATCATCTTGTCCGGCTCAGGGCAAGACGGGACAGAAGGCATTCAAGCGATCTCCGAAGCAGGCGGTCTAGCGCTTACCCAAGATTTAGAGTCTTCAATTTTCAGCAGCATGCCAAAGTCTGCGGCTCACCGGCTATCGAATCCGATCATATTGGTACCCGAAGAGATGCCCAATCTAATTGTCAGCAATGTTGCAGACCCCGGCATCATTCGTCAATCGCCAACAAACGATCCCTTAGAAAGCATAGATGAAAATGCGCTCACGTTTTTGATTTCAACATTAAGGCGCCGCTTTGAAATCGATTTCACCCGGTACAAACCGTTTACCTTATTCAGAAGGCTTGATTCACGCATTCATCAGTTAGGGCTTAACGATTTAGCAGAATACAGTTTGTTCATAAAAGATAATTCAGAAGAACAAAATGCGCTTTATCGTGATCTCCTCATCGATGTCACCTCATTTTTTAGAGACGAAGAAGCTTTCCACATCATCAAACATAAAATCATCCCTAACATTGTGGCTGAAAAGCATGATCACGAGACGATCCGCATTTGGGTTGCTGCTTGTGCTACAGGTGAAGAAGCGTATTCCATCGCGATTTTACTGCAAGAAGAAATTGAAAAAGAACAAAGGGCTGTTGGGTTCAAAATCTTTGCCACAGATGCCCATCCACAATCGATCAGCATCGCCTCAGATGGAATCTATTCTGAAAAACGATTAGCCGTTATTCCGTTGGAACTACAAAATAAATATTTCACCGCTGTGAGCGAAAAACCTGGGTCGAGCCAAATATCAAGCCAAATTCGGTCTAAAGTTGTTTTTGCAGCGCACAATCTGCTTGAAAACCCGCATTTTAGCCAGCTGGATATGGTTAGCTGTCGCAATTTTCTGATTTATGTGGATGGGGAGGCTCAGGATGAGATCTTATTCCGTTTTCATATAGGGCTCAAGATTGGGGGCATACTTTTTCTGGGGCCCAGTGAGCACTTGAAAAGAACGGCCAAGGATTATGACACGGTAAATAATCAGTGGCGCGTCTTCCGTAAAATAAGCAGTAACACCAAAGCGAAAATTAAAGACCGCGATGAAATTGTCAGCCCGTTGCCCAAATATATGCAGCAGCAAGCTCGTTTTGCAGGGAGCAAAAATTGGGAAACCCGCCTGTTACAAGAGTTGGTTGATACCGGCTATGTTGTAGATGGTCAGGGCGTTTTAAAAGAGGTGTTTGGTAACGGCCGGAAATATTTGCAGTTCAAAACGGGCAAAATCGCCTTAAACCTAACGAATCTTTTGACTGAAAGTTTAGCCATTCCCATTCGGACCGGGTTACAGATGGCACAGCAGCAAGATAAACGGATAAACTTTCACGCCGTAAATTTAACCAACAGCGATCCGTCAGCAGATAGTGAAAGTGAAGATGATCAATACTGCACCATCGATATCATCCCCTTTCAAGGATCCAATTACGATACAGGCAACTCAGGGAAGTTCTATTTAATCTCAATCGCTGAAATCGATCGGAGCGAGCCGTCTAAACCATTAGATACCCCCTCCCTGTCAGCCCCTTCACAAATGGTTGTACCGGATGATCTTTCAAAAATCAGTAGCCTAGAACGGGAGCTCACATTTACGCGGGAAAGCCTGCAAGCCACAATCGAAGAGATGCAGTCATCAAACGAAGAATTGCAATCTGCCAATGAGGAGATGCAAAGCACAAACGAAGAATTAAGCTCTGTTAACGAAGAGCTATTTACAGTTAACAGTGAGTTCCAAGAACAAAATCAAATGTTCACCCAGTTGAACAACCATATGCGCAATATGTTGGCAGCCAGCCGGGTGATCATCATTCTATTGGATAACAACTTTGTTATTACCGGGATAACTCCATACGCTCAGCACTTATTTAACATCCTTGAAACAGATATCGGCCGATCCATCCTCCACTTTAATCTCTTCAGAAATATAGAAGCGGAAACCTTGCAGCAGTGGTATGGCCAAGCTAAGAGCGGAATTGCTATCTCTGATGCCGGAGTATCTTTGACCGGCAAACAGTTAAAAATTCAAATATCACAGTATCTTTCAGAAGAAAATGAAGTAAACGGTCTGATTTTATACTTTTCAGAACTAACTGAAGATATCAAATTTCTTGAAAAGATTTATCCGATTCCCCCTATTTTTGAAAAACTTTCTCGTGAAGTCCCCAGCCTGATTTTGGTTCAAAACACCCAAACTCAAGAGGTTGTTTTTAGCGGTGGTCCACTCTTAGAGCAATTGGGTTATTCCAAAGCTGCAGACATAAACACGTTTCAATCACTCCTTCACCCAGATGATGGTTCTGATCTCAACAGCCTTGTTGAAGAGCTAGAAAAAGTCTCTGGCCCTGAAGTTTTGAAACGTACCACTCTGCTAAAAAATTCAGATGGGGAAGCGGTTTTATGCAAGGTAAGCGAGGGTGTGTATCAACGGTCGGAAACTGGAGACTTGCTTCAATCGATCGCTTTTATCACACCGATTGATCATAAATGGGTGTCTAGGTCTATACAGGGTTAACAAATATGAAAGATGCAGAAACCAAGACTAAACCGGAATATATCGTGGGGATCGGTGCTTCGGCCGGTGGACTTGAAGCCCTCGAACAGTTTTTCCATGGGACAAAGGAAAATGATCGATTAGCCTACATTGTTGTGCAACATTTATCCCCCAACTTCAAAAGCCTAATGGGGGAGCTTTTAACCCCCTATACCAAGATGACAATCCTGCAGGCTGAAGACGGTATAGAAATTGAAGCCAATACGGTCTATCTGATTCCACCAAAGGTCAATTTAACCATCGGTAACGGCCGCATCCATTTACAGCCGCATAAAACAACCAAAGGGGTCAATTTACCCATCGACATCTTTTTCCGATCGCTGGCGATTGAAATGCAAGATCACGCGGTTGGCATCATCTTGTCAGGCACCGGTTCAGATGGATCTGAAGGGATTCGCATGATCAAAGATTATGATGGGTTTGTACTTGCACAAGATCTGGAATCGGCCGACTTTGTGGGGATGCCGCAAAGTGCCCTAGAAACCGGCATGGTTGATTTAATTCTGCCCCCAGCAGAAATGCCGCTCAAAATTCAAGATTACATCCGCACAGAAGGGAATCTAAAAGAAATGAGCCAAGCTGATCTCACGATCTTGCGTGAGGAAAACGCCCTAACGCTCATTTTTTCTTTACTGCAACGCAAATACAACATCGATTTTGGCGAATACAAACTAGCAACCATGTTGCGACGGATCGAGCGAAGAATCCATTTTTCCGACTCTGACAACATTTCAAATTACCTCAACTTGCTGCGCAAAGATGGGGAAGAAGCGGACCAGCTTTTTAGGGACCTGCTGGTTGAAGTCACCCATTTTTTCAGAGATCAAGAAGCGTTTAAGATTTTATCGGCCAACATTATTCCACAGCTCGTCACTGATGCGATGGCTGACAATCAGCTGCGTATTTGGGTTCCCGGCTGTGCCACAGGCGAAGAGGCGTATTCTCTGGCGATTTTGCTACATGAGTATTTAGCGCTGCATCAAATTGAGATGCAGGTGAAGATTTTTGCCACAGACGTGCATCAACAATCCCTTGACTATGGCAGCCGAGGGGCTTACTCAAAAGACAAATTGTCTTCTGTTCCATCTAACTATTTAGAACGCTATTTTATCGGTGAAGGCAGCACCTACATCGTATCGCGAGAGATACGCAAAATGGTGATTTTTGCACAGCACAACCTGATCCAAGATCCCCCGTTTACTCGGCTCAATTTAATCACCTGCCGGAATGTGCTCATCTATTTCCGGCCGACAATTCAAAAACGCGTTTTAGAGAACTTTCTTTTTGCCCTAAAGAAAGGGGGCGCCCTTTTCTTGGGACCCAGCGAAAACACAGGGGATTTAAGCGAAGACTTTACCGCTTTAAACCATCGCTGGCGTATTTATAAAAAAGAATACGATCGACAGTACGGGCCACAACCACAGTCGCAGAAAACCCGCCAAATTGAGCAAACTTGGAAATCTGATACGGTTGACCATCAAGTCTCCGCTCAGTACTCGTTTAATCCTAAAACATTAGGCTGGGAGAAAGAGCTGCTAAACCGCTTTGTTCCATCTGGCTTTTTGGTTGATCAAAATTACGATGCCATCCACATTTTTGGCGATGCAGGCAAATATTTGGCTCCAACATCCGGCCGGGTCACTTTCAGCATTTTTAATATGATTCAGGGGCATCTGCACTCCTCAGTCAGGGCGGCACTCCATCGGGCCAACCAATCAAAATCCTCAGTCTCGTATCAAAACGTCCGTTTGAGCAAAGATGATGATGAAACTGAAGAAATTGTAAAGCTCACAATTGAGCCGATTAAAGTCGGCCGGAGCGAAGAGCATTTCTTTCTAATATCAATTATTCCCGGCGACTTATCCACCGGTTCATCAGAGCAAGGGTCAGAACCCTACAATCTAAGTTCTGAAGAGTTAGATCACATCAAAGTGCTTGAACAGGAGCTACAGTTTGCAAAAGAGCATTTGCAGTTAACCATCGAAGAGCTTGAAACCACCAACGAAGAGCTCCAGTCAACCAATGAAGAATTAATTGCGTCTAACGAAGAATTGCAGTCAACCAATGAAGAGCTCCATTCTGTAAACGAAGAACTTTATACGGTAAATTCAGAATATCAGCTCAAAATCAATGAGCTCACCAAGCTGAATAACGACATCAAAAACCTGCATCGCAGTTCAAAAGTCCGCATCCTGTTCCTTGACCGCCATCTGCGCATTCGTGACTTTACCCCTGAAATGGCGGCGACCTTTAATTTGCTACCGCAAGACGTTGGTCGGCCGGTTGAGCACCTGCTGTACAACATCAACATTGGGAAAGAAGAGCTGTCTGCGTATGCCAAAAATGTGTTTGACCAAGGGGAGTCAATGGTCAAGGAAATCGAGACAGCCAACAATGACCTGTTCTTGATGCACGTTCTGCCGTATCAGCTAGAGACCGGCACAATTGAGGGGGTCGTTTTATACATGACCGACATCAGCAAGCTAAAAGTGATGGAAGATGAAATGCGCAAAAATCAAAAACGCTTCCAATCGTTGCTCAATCACATTCGGCGGCCGATCATCTACCATGATTCAAACGGAAATATCATTCATGTGAATGCGGTCATGGCCAACTTAATTGACCGAAACTTTAATGACATCGTTGGAGAAAACTTAAAGTCGATCATTATGAACGGGCCAGACTTAGAAACCTATTTAGAAGCTGCCAACCAAGATCAACCCACCCCACGCATTACACTGCATATGCAAAAAACCGATGGCTCTAAAGTTGATATGACCCTAGATAGTCAGCCGATTTTTGATGTCGTCGGCAACCTGATCGAATATCAAGGGATTGGGATGGTAAACGCCTAAGACTCAGATTTTCGGTCAAAATATCTGGATGGCCGCATGCACCGTTTGCACGAACCGAAATTTGGATGATAATTTTCGAGGGTCGGGTTTGGTGCACCAGATTAAAGGTTTAAATCAAAAGGAGAAAATTGATGAATAACTTAGATATGCAAAGTGTGTTGAAAGCGGGTGCCATTGCGGCCGGGGTCGCCATCGCCCTAAATGTTTTATCATTCATTCCGTTTATCGGCGGCATCTTCGGCTTCATACTTGTTTGCGGTGGCATCTTCATTCCGATTTTAGGTGGGATGGGATACGGCTACTTTGCAACAGGGAAAGAAGAAACACAAACTTCAGCCATCGGCGGTGCGCTTTCAGGTGGTGTTAGTGGCATCATTATGGGGGCCGGGTCAGCCCTCATCGGCTCTGATACGCTTTCAGTCAGTGGCCCAATCGCGGGCGCATTGTGTTTAGGCATTATGGGCTTTGTTTTAGGCGCCATTGGTGGTGTGGTTTGGCCACAAATCCAAGATCGCGTCAGCGGCGCTAGCTAAAATTTAAACTTTCTCGGCTGATAATTGTTCAGTAGCTGCCACGGTTCTTAAACAGCGTGTTACGTGTAACGTTGAATCCATCGAATGGAGAGCTTTTACGTTCCACGCAACACGTTTTAAGCAGACTAACAGGTTGCTAATTAACCTTAGTTTTGGATAGTAACCAAGACGCAAGTTGGCTTCCGAAAGAACGGTGTCATCTAAGGCCTAAAG
>JAHDEN010000222.1 GCA_020628815.1 Chloroflexota bacterium
GGAAGCTTGAGCATGACGAGCAAGAAGCCCATGATCCCCAACACACCCATGCTCAAAATATCAAACGGGCTGTTGTTGACCGCATAAATCGCCACAAAGCTAATCGCGACGATGGCCGGATACAAGAACCAGTCTGGTGTTTTGAGTAGCTTGGCCCACACACCTACGAGGGGCAGGTTCAACACCAAAAGTAGTGCGTTCCCGACATACATTGAAGCGATCAGCCCCCAGAAAATGTCAGGATTCTGAGACATGAAAAGCGGACCTGGTTGAAGCCCTAATCCCAATAACGCACCGAGCATCACGGCGGTGGTGCCCGACCCCGGAATACCTAAGGTTAACAAGGGGATGAGTGCACCAGACACGGCCGCATTGTTTGCCGCTTCTGGGGCTGACAATCCGCGAATATCTCCCCCATTTTCCGCAAAGGTTTCCCCTTTTGGTTGGAGCAGCTGCCGTTCTGTGGTGTATGCGATGAACGAGGCGATTGAAGCCCCCGCACCGGGCAGAACACCGATCAAAAAGCCGATCACAGAACCACGCAACATCGACATAAACGAGCCGGTGAACTCTTTAATCGTTAAGTAAACTGACCCAATTTCTTCGATGAGGATCGCATCTCCCTCACCTTTTTCATAAATCAGCTTTAGGACTTCGTTGATAGCAAAGAATCCGATTACAACGACAACGAATTCAACACCGTCGGCTAGTTTGAGCTGGCCAAAGGTAAACCGTTCAATCCCGCTCATTACATCTAACCCGATAACCGAGACCATGAGGCCGATGACGGTTGCCATTAACCCTTTCCACAGATTTTTGCCGGTTAAGCTGGCAATCATCGAAAAGGCAAAAACGATCAGTGCGAAATATTGCGGAGGACCAAAACGGATCGCCCAACGTGATAGAAGCGGTGCGAAAAACATCATGGCGACTACCGATACGGTCCCACCAAAAAAGGAGGCGATGGCGGAGGTTCCTAAGGCTTTCCCCGCTCTCCCCATTCGCGATAGCTTGTTCCCTTCAAGCGCAGTTAGAACGGCGGCCGATGTTCCCGGAACATTGAGTAGAGAGGCGCTAATGGCGTTCCCATATTCTGCCCCGTAATAGATGCCTGCAAATAAGATCAGCATGGCGGCCGGGGGCAAATTTAATGCAAAAGCGATGGGGATTAAAACAACAATCCCATTAATTGGACCGATACCGGGAAACATACCGATGATGGTTCCGAGTAAACAGGCCACGAGGGCGATCATGAGGTTAAATGGCTGGAGAGCAACACCAAAACCATCGAGTAACAAACCAAATACTTCCATAAGACTTATCCTCCCAATAAGGGCTCGAGCAAGGTGCCAGTTGGCAATCCAAGTTTGAGCACACTGCTAAATAGCCAAAACAAAAAGGTGGAAAACACGATAGAGGTGATGAGGCTTTTGACTTTTGGCGCATCAAAGAGCAACCCCAGAGCGTACATTTCAAATGATGTTGCCACGACAAATCCCAATGGTTTAATGATTTGAGAATAGATGACAAAGCTCAAAATAACGGCCGCCATTTTTACCCACACCATCGTATTGGTTGGCCAGTCTGGGTTCTCATCTGGCTGTAAAAAGATGACGACACTTAGCACCATCATCAAGATGCCAAGGATGACAGGAAAAGTGGCGGGTCCTAAACTATCCGCTACGATGGGGGATTCAAATTGACTGGCATACCAGACGTACCATCCTGCGAAGATAAATAGGACTATGCCAGCAATCCGATCTGTTAGAAATTTCGAATTTAAATTCATAAGAGTAAAGTGTTCAGAACCTCTGTTCAGCATCAGTTTGGAATGTTCCGTTCCACCAGCGACACCCAGACTGAAGCTGAAGAGAGGCTCTGATATTTGATTGGGTAAACAAAAGGGGTGGCGGTGGCCCTAGCAACAGGAGCCACCGCCAATCTAAGGAGGTCCGACTAGCTGTCGATTAATCCAAGGTCGATGCTAAGCTGGCGGAAGTTATTAATTTGATCTTCGATCATGGTTTGGAAGGTTTCTCCGCCCATGAAGAATGGTTCGAGTCCACCTTGGACAGCGACTTCTTGCCACTCATCAGAAGCAGCCATTTGCTCAAGGGCACCTACCCAATAGTTATATGCATCGTCGGTCATTCCGGCCGGGGCATAGAACCCGCGGAACACAACCCACTCTGCATCGTAGCCAAGCTCTTTTGCGGTTGGGGCGGTATCTAACGGTGCCGCTAAACGCTCTGGGGTTAGAGCCGCAATTACACGGACCTCTCCAGCTTCTACCTGAGCCAATACTTCAGAAGCATCGCCGGGGAAGACATCGATAAATCCACCCAAAAGCGAGGTCAGTGCTTCACCACCGCCGTCAAAAGGGGTGTATGAGAGAGCCAATGGATCAACGCCTAAAGCTTGAGCGAGAACCAAGACTTTCATGTGATCTTGCCCACCAATCGCCGAGCCACCACCAAAAATGACAGATTTGGGATCAGCTTCTAAACGGGCCGCCATATCTTCTAAGGATTCGATATCAGAATCGGCCGCAACGGCTAGTACCGCGAAGTCGGCACCGACAGCGCCTAACCAGCGAACATCGTCTGAACCAAAGTCACCGTACTGCCCTTGAGCGATGCGCAAGGTTGTTGCAGGGCTAGCGGCCGCAATCAGGTCGCTGTCTTCATTCCGTTCAGACACGATGGTGGCAAAGGCCACACCACCACCACCACCTGGCAAGTTTGTGACTTTAAAGCCAGCTTCAGTAACGCCGATATCGTTCAAAACAGCTGCAACCGAGCGGCAGGTGAAGTCCCATCCACCACCAGGATTGGCCGGCGCGACACATTCAGGAGAGCTTGGCACATAGTTTGATGCAATTGCAGCAGGTGCTGCGGCCTCACCTTCGATTAAACCAAGATCAACACTAAGCTGAATAAAGTTAGAGACTTGATTATCGATAAACGCTTCGAACTCGTCTCCACCAATAAAGAATGGCTCTAACCCACCTTGAACCGCAATTTCTTCCCATTCTGGAGAAGATGCCATCTGCTCTAGCGTTGCTGCCCAATAGTTGAAGGCATCATCGCTCATGTCTCCAGGGCCATAGAAGCCACGGAATACGATCCATTCAGCATCATAGCCCAGCTCTTTTGCGGTTGGGGCGGTATCCAATGGCGCCGCCAAACGTTCTGGAGTCAATGCGGCAATCACGCGTACTTCGCCAGCTTCTACTTGAGCCAATACTTCAGAAGCATCTCCTGGGAAGACATCGATGAAGCCACCTAACAGTGAGGTTAGTGCTTCACCACCACCGTCGAACGGAGTGTAGGAAAGTGCCAATGGATCAACCCCTAATGCTTGGGCCAAAACCAATACCTTCATGTGGTCTTGACCACCAACGGCCGACCCTCCCCCGAAGGTGACAGATTTAGGATCCGCTTGTAGACGTGCGGCTAAATCTTCAAGCGACTCGATTTCAGAATCGGCCGCGACTGAGAGCACAGCAAAGTCAGCTCCTACAGCGCCTAACCAGCGGACATCGTCTGCACCAAAGTCACCATACTGACCTTGAGCGATGCGTAGGGTTGTCGCTGGGCTTGCTGCGACAAACAGATTGTCATCGCTGTTACGTTCTGACACAACGGTGGCAAAGGCAACGCCGCCACCACCACCGGGTAGATTGGTAACTTTAAAGCCATCTTCTACAAGACCGGTTTCGTTTAAAACGCTGACCACGGCCCGACAGGTAAAGTCCCAGCCGCCGCCCGGATTGGCAGGGGCAACACACTCTGGTGATGAGGGGGTAAAGTTTGATGCGATTGGAGCGGGAGCTGCGGCGGCCGACCCTTCGATAATGCCAAGATCAATGCTTAGCTGAGTAAAGTTGGCAACTTGTTCATTAATAAAGTTTTCAAACTCATCTCCACCAATAAAGAATGGTTCCAGACCACCCTGAACCGCAAGCTCTTCCCATTCTGGAGAGGCGGCCATCTCACCTAACTTGTCTGACCAATAATTGAATGCGCTATCAGACATTTCGCCAGGGCCATAGAAGCCGCGGAATACGATCCATTCAGCATCATAGCCAAGCTCTTTTGCGGTTGGGGCCGTATCTAATGGTGCGGCCAAACGATCTGGGGTAAGTGCGGCAATTACCCGTACTTCGCCAGCTTCAACTTGAGCTAATACTTCAGAAGCATCCCCCGGGAAGACGTCAACAAATCCACCCAAAAGTGATGTGAGGGCTTCACCGCCACCATCAAATGGGGTGTATGAAAGTGCGAGTGGATCAACGCCTAATGCTTGAGCGAGGACTAAAACTTTCATGTGGTCTTGCCCACCAACGGCTGAACCACCACCAAAAGCAACAGACTTAGGATCAGCTTGAAGGCGAGCGGCTAAATCTTCAAGTGATTCAATGTCAGAGTCGGCCGCGACAGATAAAACGGCAAAGTCAGCACCCACAGCACCAAGCCAGCGAACATCGTTTACGCCAAAGTCGCCATATTGGCCTTGGGCAATGCGTAAGGTTGTTGCTGGGCTAGCTGCGACAAACAGGTTGTCATCACTGTTGCGCTCTGACACAACAGTAGCAAACGCAACACCACCGCCACCACCGGGCAGGTTGGTCACTTTAAAGCCATCTTCTACAAGGCCGGTTTCGTTGAGGACACTTACAACGGCCCGACAGGTAAAGTCCCATCCACCACCTGGATTAGCCGGAGCGATACATTCGGGAGAGGTTGCCATAAACTCTTCCATATCCTCTGGCATTGTTTCTTCTACAACCTCTTCTACGGCATCGGCCGCCTCTTCAATTGTTTCACTGGCTGTTTCAACCGTCTCTTGCGTCTCATCAACAACGGGTGAGCCACCACATGCTGCGGCAAGAGCGATCAACAAACCTAGTGTTAAACCGAACAATATTTTTCTTCGAATCATTGTTTTTTCTTCTCCTTTTTAATTAGAAAATAGGGATTGTGGGGAAAGCTGATTCTCTAATTAAAAGGGCTGCTCATAACCAAGAAAAACCATCGATCCCATTGCACAATCATGCAACATGCACAAGAGATTAATGATTCTTTTGGAGGCATGGGGGCCATATTTGGGTCTGTTTTTGCCCACCCGATCGGGGGGTATCCAGAGGTAGAAGGTGTTTTAGAATCGTTTTAACAAGTTTAACTGGTCAAAATGACCAACTATTCCAATTGGTACCAATGGAACTATCTTTATAAATTCCGATTACTTATTTAAAACCCTTCGTATGAACATTAATGACAATAAACGTTTGCTAATTCAGTTCGATTCAAAATTTCAAAAAGAACTTTACCTCAATGGATCTTGGGAGCTTGTGAATGATTCTTTTCAACCGATTAATTCAATGAATACGGATCAGCTGGCTCGTATCGATATTCTGGCTCATCGAAATGACTCTTCAAGTGAGCCGGTTTCGGGCAAACTCTCTTTTATGTTGGTCGGCCATTCAATAGAAAACAAAACATTTTTAGGGCAGATAGGCTCAACGGCTACTGTAGATTTTTCTGCAACCGATAGCATGCCAATTGACTATGACCTGACAATAGAGATTCCTGCACACAAGCTGGCTGAAGGCTCTTATGAGATTATGCTGCTCACAACGTTCTATTCAAGCCATAACCAGCTCGAGATAGCAGGTGTGAGCGACAAGCGGATTATGCATGTGACAACGGCTAATTGAACAAGAAGAAAGGGGTTAGGACACTAAGCCTAAGCGCATCGCTTTAACGGCCGCTTGGGTGCGATCTGTTACGTCTAGCTTTTGGAAGATGGTTTTGGTGTACCCTTTAACCGTGTTGGTGCTGATTCCCAGCGTGTGACCGATTGCTTGATAGGTCATCCCTTCTACCACAAGCTGTAACACGTCTCGCTCACGCGGTGTTAGCTCACCTAATAGTGGTGGATCTCCGTTATCAGTTTCGACCTGTGTGTAGCTATCCGGCCGGTCAACACCCGCATTGATATCACGCAAGGCCTTGTTGAAAAAGCTTTGCTCGATGCGCGTTTGCCCGGCCGCCACGGAGCGTATCGCCCCCAATAACTCTTCTCGGGAAATATTCTTGAGCAAAAATCCGGCTGCACCGGCCGCAACAGCACGTAGCAAGTAGCCAGTGCTTTGGTGAGATGTGAAGATAATGACCCGACTTTCGTACTCACGCCCCACCATCTCCTCTAACGCTTCGATCCCATCCATATCCGGCATGCGGATGTCCATAAGCACAACATCCGGCCGTAGGCGTCCTACTTCTTCTACTGCTTGTTTGCCTGTGCGCGCTTCCCCAATCACCCGTACCCCGGGAGTTTTAAGCATGTTGCGCAACCCATCACGCACCATTTGGTGGTCATCTACGATGAGAACTGTAATCGCATCAGGGCTGGCACTGGTTAGCAGTTTCTCTGGCTCCCATCGCATCGGAATTGACGCTGATACAGTTGTCCCAAGGCCGATCTGACTTTCGATCGAAATAGTGCCACCCAAAAGCTCAGCCCGCTCTTGCATGCCCATCAGCCCTAGCCCGTTTGAGTCAGATGTGTTGTTGTTAACGTCAAACCCAATCCCAAAATCTTGAACAGCAAATTCAAGCATATTGAAGTTGTTGCTTAGCTTAAAAAATAGCCTGTTGGTATCTGCGTATTTGCGCGTGTTTGAAATCGCTTCTTGAATGATGCGAAAGACGGCCGTTTCGATGGCTGAGTTAACCAATACTTTTTCAGTCTGAATATCAAACTCTACTTCCCAATCTTCCGCGTTTGCAACGCGGTTAATGTAGTGGCGTAACCCGCCAACCAGACCAAAGTCTTCAAGCTCTGTCGGCCGCAGTTCAGACACCACCCACTGCACTTCATCAATCGCCTCACGCACCCGAGACTGACCTAAAATTAGCTCAGTTTGTGCCTCATTGGTGCCACTGCTCGGCAAACTAGCCAGCGTGCTTAAGTGCATATTGGCACTCATGAGAATTTGCATGAGCCCATCGTGCAGGTCAAGCCCAATCAAGCGGCGCTCTTCCTCCTGCACCAGCGTTAGCTTTTGCAGCAAGTCGTTTAGGTTTGACTCTTTCTCAGCTACGGTTTGGTACAGACGGGCATTCTCGATGGCGACGGCCGCTTGATCGGCCAATAGGCGTAGCGCTCGAATCTCACCCGTGCGCATGTCGTCCCGATTGTCGAACGCGATATTAAACACACCAAGTAAGCGATCTCCGCGAATGATCGGGAATCCGGCCGTGGCACGCAGGCCGAAGGTTTCAGATCCACGCGAATTGTAATGGGGGTGATCCATCGCAAAGCTAATGATTTCTAGCCTGCGCGAGCGCACAACCGTATTGATCAACCCATCTTTACGTGGCACAACTTGGCGGGTATGAATCTCATCACCTCGCCAAGAGCTTGCGCTTAAACGGGGGTTGGTTTGTGTGTCGTCGCATAAATAGATGTGTGCTTCTGAGGCATCTACCAGCCCACGGCCGCTGGAGACAATTGTGTCTAGCACAAGCTGAACATCAAGTAGGCCAGTTAGATCTAGGCTCACACTTTGGAGCGTTTCGAGTTCAGCGATTCGTCGTTGCAAGCGGCGCTCTCGAATCGTTAGGTCCTCCATCATGTGATTAAACGTTGTCCCCAACTGGGTGAATTCACCGGTACCCGACACTTTGATTGAGGTTGAAAGATCACCGGCCGCGACCCGCTCTGCACCCGCAACCAAATGGGAAATGGAGCTAGAAATTTGGCGTACGTTGGGCAAAGTGATCGCAATTGCGCCCACCACGCTGATCAAACTAACAATCCCACTGATAACCAGCAGGCGAAAGAGCGAGTTGGTTAATGTGGCTTCGGATTGAGCCAAACGGCCAGCCGCCCACGGTTGAATTTCGTTGACAATAACATCCTGCCCTACCTGATTGGCTTCGGCAACAAAGCTATTGAACAGCGTTTTTTGCGTATCTCGCCTTACCAACAGGCGATTCCCAACGGCGTCAACTTGATCTACTGTCAAAGCAAGCGCGTCAACTTGCTCTCGTTCGGCCGGTAACAGATCTAACGCCTCAATCTGTTTATGATGAAAACGAAATGTAAAAATGCCTGATTGAAAAACGGTAATTTCAGATTCATTCGGTGTAACTTGGAACGATGAAACTGCAAAAAACGCTTGGCTTAAATCAAGCGCCATTTGATTCACAAGATCTTGATAATCTGCATTGTCTGAATTAACCAACCGTATCTGGGTAAGTAATTGATTGCTCAGCGTTTCAAGGTTGTTGAGCTGTTCTAAGTCAACCGTTTGCTCACTGTGTAGGGTGATGAGGTTAAGCCCTAAGCGATTGGCCTCGGAGGTAAAGGCAACTAAGTCGGCCGCCCACGCTAATTCCTGATCCGTTGTAGCCTGGCTTTGAAACTGAACAATGGACAATTCTAGCTCACCCATCATTCGCTCAAATTCGCTGGCATAAATTGGCAATCCCTCAATTTGAAAGCGATATAACGCAGCTTCTGCATCACGCAGTTGGGCCTGCATGCGTAAAGACTCCGCCTGTTGCCGAACTGATTGTTGTTGAATGTCTTCAACGGCCGAGGTGACTTGGCGAAACTGAAAGCCCAAAACGGCAAGGTTGAAAATAAGCGGAATCGTTAGCAGAGAAACGATGAGGATGAGTTTGTTACGGATTGTCATAAGGCTCACAAGGGTAGTTTAATCCTTGAAAAAATCAAACCTCTTTTTAATGCGTGTTTGCTTTCTGAGCAACCCATACACTCATCAAAAATTACCCGACCGGGGGTTCAATCGATGTGTCTTTAGAGCCAAACATGCTCACTTTATCGTCAGGGTTGTCATCCCCTTTTGGGATTCGATGCTTGCCCACCATCTTATCAATCACCATGTTCATGTACCGGTGAACCGGCTCTTCAAAGTGATAGCACATCCGGCCGCCCCGATATGCTTTTGAACGGATGCCTGAGTGCATTTTTGCTACAATGTCGATGTCCTGCTGATTGACCAGCGTCCAAAAATCGACCAGCTGCTGAACCTCTTTATCCGCCCCCTCGGCCGCTAATGATTCCGGGTGGCACATCACATAGGTGTCTTCAATCGTGAAATGCGGCCCCTGTGGTTTGGTGACCATGATGAAGCAGTGGTTGGGCATCACGCTTAAAGCGACACACGGGAATAGCCAGATAAATTTAGCGCTCTCAAGCTGGTCCGCTTCTAATCCTGAGAACGGGGGCAAGCCGAGCCATCCCCCCTCATCACCGGCCGAAATCGGCCATGTCATCATCCCCGTATACATCCCATCCCCCTGATACCGATAATGATCCTCCATC
>JAHDEN010000223.1 GCA_020628815.1 Chloroflexota bacterium
ACTATGAGTTTATGCACAAGGACTCAGCACAGAACGGTGGCTCGTATCCGGCCGACTTTGAGGCGATTTACGGCTATTGCCAGCAAAATGAAGTCGCCATGCAGACGATCAAATCTGTCGCTAAGGGAAGATGGGGAAGTGCCAAGAAAAACCGAAGTACGTGGTATCAGCCGCTTGAAGAGCAACGAGAGATTGATGCGGCCGTTGCTTTTGTGCTAGATCGGCCGGGGGTCTTTCTCAACTCATCAGGTGATCCCGACATATTAGAGCGCACGCTCGATGCGGCCGAACGATTTTCGGCCGGGGAAGAGTTTGGCGACTTTAATCAAGTGCTGGCAGGCGTCGGTTTGAATCCCTTGTTTGAAAAGAATGACGAGATTTGATAGGCGACAATAGAGACTCGAGCTAATTTTTGTTTTTACTATTTGTTCGCAGTCCCTGAACAAACCAGACAATACCAGCTATCAAAAAACAGATTCCCCCAACCAACAACATCCAATTGGTTGGCTGACCGTTTACAGATGCTGTAATGCTAGTAAACATCGTTAAAATCGCTGCCACAAAAAAGACAATGCCGATAATTGTTTGGTGTTTCATTTTTTCCTCTTGAGCTAACTTTTATTTGAACAGGGTCTTCCGGCCGAACTTTGAGCAGATCGGGCAAACATACGGATCATGCCCCCGTGCCGGGCAATGTTCACGGCCGAAAAATATAATTTGTAAATGCAGATCGTTCCACGTTTCTTTCGGGAAAAGCCGCTTTAGATCCTTTTCTGTTTTATCGACATTTTTGCCGGTTGAAAGCCCCCAGCGGTACGCCAGCCGATGAATGTGGGTGTCTACTGGAAAAGCGGGGACGCCAAATGCCTGAGCCATAACAACGCTGGCTGTTTTGTGACCTACTCCCGGCAGTGCTTCTAAATCCTCAAACGTTTGTGGCACTTCTCCCCCATGTTTGTTTAGCAAAATATGGGACAAATCCCAAATCGCTTGGCTCTTACGTGGTGACAAACCACACGGCCGGATAATCTCCTTAATCTCTTCCACACTCAGTTTGACCATTTCTTGCGGTGTGTCCGCTTTTGCAAATAGCTCTGGGGTGGTCAGGTTGACTCGCTTGTCGGTGCATTGGGCTGAGAGCAAAACTGCCACAAGCAATGTGTAGTTGCTCGTATGGTCCAATGGCACAGGTGGATTGGGATAGAGGTCTTCGAGTATGCGGCCGATTTCGGCGACTTTTTCAGCTTTTTTCATGGTTCCCCAATTATACGTTAACCGGTTCAGTTGGTCCCGCTTTTTGCACGCCAAATCTAAGCGTTTTTCTGATCTCGGTCCGTTTGAACCTCATCAATTTGTTTTTGTTTTAACTTCGTTTCTTGCCCCGCCTTAATCAGGCCCAGCCCAAAAAAGAGTACACCAAGAACGGCGCACAAGATGCCAAAAAACCCGCTGCCCAGACCAAATGTCCAGAGGGTGCTGATCATAAAAAAGATGAGTGCGGCAATAAAAAATAGAGGACTACTTTTAGCTGATTCCATAAGTGGATATTTTCCCTTCTATTTTATAGAAGCTGAAGGGCATTGTTTAATTCAAGTTTTATTTTTAGGATGGTTTTGGGCCGACAATGGTGTGGTGCTGAAATTTATTTAACCGACTTTAGATCAAAATGATAGGGGACATGAAAGTTGATAGCAAAAATGTTTAGATGATTGGGATCAACACATTCTTTTTTCTACCCAATGGGCCGTATTGCTCCGCTTATACCCCAACTTTTCATTGATGCGGAGCATCGGCCGGTTTTCTGTGTCGTTGAACGTCATTATCTTTTCGGACGGGGTAGTTTTAGCAAAACGTGTCACCATCAATTTTAGCGGGATAGACAACCCTGTGCCTCGATACTCTCGAATCACTCCGGTCATTTGATTAAAGACAAAATTACCGCTTTCGTGATACGTCCCAATCGAAAAACCGACCCACTTTTCGTCTGCCAAAGCGACGATTACCCCCGCTTTCCGATAGACCGGCCGATCAAAGCGCCACGCACAAAACGCATCAAAGCTAAAAAACGGCCCTCGACCGGGAATGTCGGTCGAGCAGGTTTTGTTGAGCTCATAAAGCTTCTTTTTCTGCTCCAACCCATCCCCCAATTCTATAAAAGAGGCAAAACGAATCCCTTGAGCCTGGTGGTGGGCCAGCTGAGGCATGAATGGTGATTCTTCAAATGTGGCGAGACTCAGTTCAGAATGATAGGTTTGTCGTTTGGTATAAAAACCGACATAGCGAGCAAAGTCAATCCCACCCGGCCGATTTTCGAGCACATTGCCATGCAAATATGTGAGCCCAATTGATCGGGCGTGTGTCTGTGTATCTTGATACAGCTTTTTACCAACACCCTGCCTCTGAAACTCAGGAGCCACATCAATGTGCATCCAGCCGTGACTGCTTTTATCCGACTCGCTCTGCTGCAAAATGCTTGACCCAACTACAGCCCCATCTTGCAAAACCGCTACGCGCGGCCGCCAGATTTGGCCGAATGCTGGCTTTTGCAACGCATCTGGGCTGACCGGTTGCAGGCGAGCTTGTGCGAGTAGTGCGGCCAACGGCTCTACATCAGCTGGCTCAAGATCACGGATTGTCACATTCATATTTAGCGCAATCCGTCAGGGGCTAAATCCCCAATAGAACCTTCTAACTCGGCCGGGGTATCTGCACGTGTGCTTTTGGCCGTGCTGGGCAGGGGGGTGTCAAAATAATAGTCAGGATCTGTTTGCTGTTTTTGCCACGTCTCACGCATCTCGCGCCATGCTTGTCGCAATGATCTTGGCACTGGCATGTCATGGGCCACCGCTTG
This sequence comes from Chloroflexota bacterium, assembly GCA_020628815.1. GTDB lineage: Bacteria > Chloroflexota > Anaerolineae > Promineifilales > Promineifilaceae > WTJY01. The sequence goes on from JAHDEN010000223.1 coordinate 2,852, forward strand.
ATGCAGTTTTTTCAGGTTGTAACAGGGGACACCGGCAAACATATGGTGCTCGATGTGCCAATTCATGCGCCAATATAAAAATTCTCCAATCGGGTTCAGCTTGACCGACCGGGTATTTTGACGGAAGTCAGGTAGTTCTTCACGCAGGCCACAGTGCTGGGTTAACCCCACAAAATAGGCGTACCAATTGGCGATAAACGGGGCGATGGGGATGAGCAATATCCAAACCCATTGCCCTGATAAAACGGCCGCTAGTGTGATGGCCCCATGCCCAACCAGCAAAATGCGTGACCACCAGATTGATTTTTTAAACTCTTCCGGCTGGTCTTCGTGCAGAGCATTGATCCATTCGTTAATCGGTGTGTCGGGATCACCCACAATCCCAAAAGCACCCAAAAAGGTGACGGCGATTGTGGACAGCAAGCCCCCTTTGCCAAACGTCCGGCCGCGTTGGGTCAGCAGATTGATCGTAAACATCTGCACCATAAACGGGGAAGCAAGTGTGGGTTCAAGTGGCAGCAGGTTTTCCCGATCTCCCTCAGGATGCAACGTGTAGCGATGGTGATAGGTATGGCTACTGGCATAGTCAAACGGATCCCACCAGCTTAAAAAGCTAAACAGATAGAGGAAAACTTTGTTGAGCCACTTGGTCTGGAAGACGGTCCCGTGACCCAGTTCATGGGGAGCAACACCCACAAAAAAGCTGGCGATGGTACCGTGAGCAAACAGCGCGATCACAAATAAAAGCCAGTTTTGTTGTGTCCAAAAGGTGTAAACAAGGGTTCCCGTCACTGCAAAAAGGGGCAAATGCCCCCCGGCCTGAAACCAGCCTTGAGCGTCGCTCCGTTTAGATAGCTCTTTGAGTTCTTTAAAATCGATCGGGCAACGATACCATTTCACACGCAGATTTTTGCGTACTTCGGCCAGCGGTTGGTAGCTCATTTTTTCTCCTGATGCAGGCGGGTGCTTTTTATGGCAGAAGAATTTAGGCCAAAAGATTGGCATCGTCAAATTGGGTTGGACCGGTCGCCTCATTTGCTGTTATTTGCTTTTGAATGTGATTTTTGCTGCGCAATTGAGATCGCTCCATTATGTATCAGCTTAAGGGTTTTTGACGTGTGAGACCAGACGTAGGGGCGTGGATGTCCCTGAAAAATCGGACGATAACGCTCAATTGGGTGGGACAACCCGCCCGGCAACTTGGCGATAACAGCTCTAAAAACAACTGTCCATGCCGTCGGGCGGGTTGGACCTGTGTTTTTTGCCAAAACGGTACTGTTTTCGGTCCATCCGCGCCCCTACGATTGCGCGATTGGCAACACACCGCTGACTAATGCAACTGGGAACGGAGTCCCAATCTCGGCCGGTGCGCTGTCAATCGTTTACGCTTCTGGCAGTTGCCACTGGGGCGCAACCAAACGCCGTTTGCCATCAGAAGATAGGGGTACGTCGGGTCGATCCCGATCGATACGATCCCAAAGATTGCAAGTAACCTGCAGATGGCGGTTATCAAGCGCTTCGCAATAGTTGGTGTAGGCACAGACACGCACCTCATCACCGAGTCCAAGTTTCATCTTCAAAAACCAGTCGGGATCAGCCAGCGATTGACGCGCCGCCCCGATGATGTCTGCCCCCTCGCTTTGCAACACAGCTTCAGCCTGCTCGAACCCATGAATACCCCCGGCCGCAACGATGGGCGTCTCAAATCCTGCTTTGCGCACCGCATCTCGCACCAGTTTGGTCGCTGTTAAATTCCGGCCGAACGGCCCTTGGGCATCAGAGGTAAATTGGGGCATGCACTCGTAACCGCTTTGCCCGGTGTAGGGATAAGCGGCCGCGCCGACTTTGGGCTGTTGCGCATCTTCAAACTTGCCACCTCGTGACAGCGATAAGAAATCCATCCCCGCTTTAGCAAACTCAGCCCCAAAATAAGCCGCATCTTCCGGCCGTGAGCCACCCTCGATAATTTCGTTCGCCAAAAAGCGACAGCCGACCGCCATCTGATCACCAACCGCTTGCCTAACCGCTCGATACACCTCAAGGGGCAATCGGACCCGGCCAGCTCGGTCACCGCCGTACCCGTCGGTGCGTGTGTTGCGGGCCGACAAAAAGGACGCCATCGTGTAGGCATGGGCATAGTGAAGCTCGATCCCATCAAAACCGGCCTGCTGTGCCCGCCCGGCCGCGGCCGCAAACAAGTTTGGCAATACGTCCGGCAATTCCCGGATGTGATCCAGCTCTAAATCGGTGACCCGCTCACGATAGCCAAAGGCATATGCTTCGTATTCTCGCGCACTCAATGCTTCGACCAACGCCTCATCGTTTAGCTCGGCCAATTTGATGCGAATTTGAGCATCATCCAGCTTGTTGTAGAAAAAGTCACGATGTTGATCGGTAATCTTGAGGTAGCGTTGAAAATATTTTTCAGCCGTTGGCCGCCGATTGATGCGCAAAAAATCGATCAGCTGGATAAAAAGTTTTGTCTCCCCATTGCTCGCCTCTCGCACCGTTTCAACCAGCTTGTTTAAGCCCGGAATATAGCGATCATCCCCGATGCGCAGGAGCGGGCCGGATGGGATGTTGCGAATGCCTGTCGCCTCGATCACGATGACCCCCGGCCGCCCTTTGGCAAACCGGGCGTACCAATCGAGCACATCACGGGACACTTCGCCATCCTCTGTGGCTCGCCACGGAACCATAGCGGGAACCCAGGTGCGTTGCTGTAGCCGTAGGGGGCCGTGTTCGAGCGGAGTAAAAAGGAGCGATTTCTCAGCTTCCTCACGGGTCGGCCAGCGGCCGGGGTTCGGTTTATGTTTGATTTTTTCTTCTGGTTTCCACATATTGTCGTCGCTATGCTTACACACGGAACGAAGTTCCGCACCAGCTCACCGCAGGTGAGCCTTTGGCTATTGGCTATTAGCTTTTAGCTGTCGCTTACACGGTGAGTCCTAATCACTGGCTACTGATCACTAACCACTCCGCCAGCGGCGGTTGTCAACTCATGTCGCACGTCCCACAGTTCCGGGAAAAAGCGATATTTCAGAGTGGGCTCAAGATACTTTTCAACAAACGTGCCGCCGGTCCCTTGGGTCGCCCCGCCGATCATCCGTTTAACCATTTGGATATGGTTGTGGCGCCATGATGCGAGCGAGCGGTCCATTTCGATACACGCTTCATAGAGGCTGAACAGTTGGAAATGGCCCCAGCGATTTTGGTAGATTTCGAGTATCGGCCGACCCGAGCGTTTAACCACGGCCGTAAAGGCGCTGTGCAACGTTTTTGGGTGGGATGCGATGATGCCGGGCCACAGGCTTTCAGCCCATCGAGCGTACGGCTCACCGGCCGTTTCCGCTAAGCCGCCCAGCACTTCAAAGTCGCGAAACTGGCGTGACTGCAAGCCGCTGGATGATTCGAGATACGGCCGGAATTCTTGAAAATCGGCCGCTGATAGCATCTCCAAAACCCCTAGCTGTGTGTCCGCTACGCCCAAAATGCGGGCCATCCGTTGGATCAGCCACGTTGCTTGAGCTAGGTCATCCTTTTCGAGCAGGTCAACCGCCCGGCCGGTGTCGTGAATTAGCTGCTTGAACCACAGCTCGAACACCTGATGGATGATGACAAACAGCATTTCCTCAGGGTGGGGTGAAATCTGGATTTGGCTACTGAGCAACGCATCTGTCTGGATGTGTTTGGTGTAATTTAATTGTTCTTGTTCAAAATCTGTCATTGTTATCTTCTCGTAGGGGCGCGGATGACCCGATAAATCTAGCTTAAGAACACAAGCAACCGGGTCAACCCGCCCCGTGGCATGTAAATATTTTGATTATTAATTGCATTACGCGGGGCGGGTTGGGCCTGAACCTATCGCAAGGAGTTGGTTGCGCCCGGCCCATCCACGCCCCTACGATAGGGGTTTTACCGCAATTTAAATCGCTGAATTTTCCCCGTCGCCGTTTTCGGCAACTCATCGACAAATTCAACGATCCTCGGCCGTTTGTAACCTGATAACGCATCGGCACAATGGTCGATCAATGTTTTTTCTAAATCGGCCGATGGTTCAAACCCACCTTCCCGATTAACCGTCACAATCGCTTTCGGTTTGACTAAATCATCGGCGTCTTTGTATGCCACAATGGCGCATTCAACCACGGCCGGATGTTTGATCAACGCACTTTCCACTTCCATCGGGGAAACCCATATCCCGCCGACTTTAAGCATGTCGTCGGTGCGCCCTTCGTGCCAATAATACCCGTTTTCGTCGAGCCGAAAGCGGTCGCCGGTTGAAAACCAATCCCCCAAAAAAGTTTGCTTGCTACGGGCGTATTGATGCAGATAGCTTAGGGCGATGGTGTCACCTCGCACCAGCAGATTGCCGCTTTCACCTACGGGGACTTCGTTCCCATCTGGGTCTACAATTTTGAGATCAAATCCTTCAACCCGTCGGCCGCTGGCGCCGGGCAACATATCATCCGGCCGATTAGAGATGAAATTATGATAGATCTCGGTACAGCCACAGCTGTTTAAAATTTTGATTCCGGTGCGGTCGTGCCACTGGTGCCAAATCGGGGCCGGTAAATTCTCCCCGCCCGACACGCACAGCCGCACCGATGAGAGATCATAAGCTTGTTCAAAATTTGGTATCGAGAGGGCGATGGCGTAGCCGGTAGGGGCATTGTAAAAAATTGTCGGCTTAAACTTGTCTACGATTTCGAGCAGATTGGTCGCCTTGCGTGGTGAGCCTGAAAACAGCACAACCGATGCCCCAACGTACCACGGGAACAGCAGGTTACCACCCGTCCCATAGGTGAAAAAGAGCTTGGCTCCGGCAAAGGTCCGGTCGCTTTCAATCAATCCCAGCGTGTTTTTGCCCCAATATTCGCTGATCAGCGGCAGATCTTTGTGAGCGTGCAAAATCCCCTTCGGCCGGCCGGTTGTACCGCTCGAATAGTTCAGCGTCGCAAAATCTTCTCGATGGGTTTGCTCAATCTCAAAAACTTTACTCTCCCCAGCAATCCACTCCTCGTATGCAACCGCCCCTCTACCCTCTACCCTCTTCTCTCTACCTTCCCCAATCAGCACAACGTGCTCCAAGAACGGCTGTTCTGGCAGGATGGGTTCCAACGTGCCCCACAAACTGGCGTGGATCAAAAGCACCCGCGCACGGCAGTCGTGCAAAATATAGTCCAAGTCTGCGCTGGTCATTAGCGTGTTCAGCCCGGCCGCGACGGCCCCCACTTTCAACGTACCGAAGAAAGCAGTCACCCATTCTGGCTGGTCCAGGCACAAGATCGCGACCGTCTCCCCAAATCGCACATCGAGCTTTTTGAGCGCATGGGCCACTTGATTCGACTCATCGCTCACCTGCTGAAAGGTCAGATTGCGCTCAAGGCTAAATAGTGCCGTTTTATCCCCTCGTACAGAGACATTGTGCTCTAAAATGTCGGCCGCATTGTATGCAATTGGAAGGTCTGTTGCTCGCATCATTTGATCATTTACGCTAGAAATAGGCCGCATTGTAACTGTCCAATTTAAGGTTGCAAGTTGGAGCACACCTTGTACAATATGACTCAATTATATGACGAGCGGAAAATAAGTGAAACATGTTTGATCTAAAAGATAAAAAAGTAATCATCACCGGCGCTGGTCGTGGGATCGGCCGGGATTTAGCAGAAGGATTTGCCAAAGCAGGAGCACATGTCGTGCTCGGCTCTCGCAGTGAGGGGGAGATTTCGGCCGTGGCAGACGGCATCAACCAAAACGGCGGCACGGCTCATGCTTACACCGTCGATGTTTCTGATTTGGAATCAGTGAACGCATTTGTTGCTCAAGGGCTTGAAGCACTGGGTGGGCTGGATGTGTTGATCAACAACGCTGGAATTTCCGGTAGTCATAAATTTGCCACTCACCCAGACGAGCTGTGGCACAAAACAATCGCCGTCAACCTGACCGGCGTTTACTACGTGACAAAAGCGGCCGTGCAACCGATGCTGGCCCAAAAGTCCGGCCGGATCATCAACATCGCCTCGATCGCTGGGAAAGTCGGCTCAAAATATATCGGAGCCTACAACGCGTCTAAACACGGCGTGTTGGGGTTGACCCGCTCGTTGGCCGTTGAGCTGGCTCCGCACATCACGGTCAACGCCATCTGCCCCGGCTATGTTGACACCCCGATGACTGATCAAACCATTGCCAATATCATCGAGCGGACCGGCATGAGCCATGAGGACGCGGTGCAGGCGTTAGCTGGCACCACTCCGCTGAAACGCTTGATCGAGTGTGATGAAATTACGTCGCTTGCTCTGCTTTTGGCTAGTGACGCCGGGCGCGGCATGACGGGGCAAGCGATCAATATTGACGGTGGGGCGGTGATGGTCTAGGAGTTTTTAGTTATCAGTAAACAGTTGTGAGTTTCACGGCAACAAAACTGATAACTGACGACTGAACACTGATAACTAAAAAATGTACGATTTTGACTATGATGTAACCGAAGGGGTAGCCACAATCACC
>JAHDEN010000028.1 GCA_020628815.1 Chloroflexota bacterium
GTATCGCTGAAGGGCTCCGCATCCACACCAACAAAACGGCCGAAGAACGGTACGAGCTAGTTGTAAAAATGTTGACTCGAGTTGGCATGCGCGCCGATCATGCTCGTCGCTATCCACACGAATTTTCAGGGGGCCAAAGACAACGGATTGGAATTGCACGCGCATTGGCCGTAAATCCTAAGTTTATTGTGTGCGATGAGCCTGTATCAGCCCTTGATGTGTCGATTCAAGCATCTGTTTTGAATTTGCTTGAAGAGCTTCAAGACGATTTTGGATTAACTTATCTGTTTATTGCGCATAACTTAAGCGTTGTTGAGCATTTCAGCGACCGGGTTGGTGTTATGTACTTAGGCAAGATGGCAGAAATGGCAACCCGGGAAGATCTATTTAAAACGCCTCTACACCCATACACGCAGGCTCTCATGTCAGCCATCCCGATCCCGGATCCAAAGCAGCGTAAAAAACGGATCATTTTAGAGGGGGATGTCCCCAGCCCGATTAACCCACCAGCTGGGTGCCGGTTCCATACCCGCTGCCCGCTGGCTTTTGACCGGTGCAAAACCGAAGAACCTGATTTCAAGGAATATGGCGATGATCACTTTGCGGCCTGCCATCTTTTAGAAGAAGGAAAATCAAGCAAATTACCTGACATTGTCTAATACGCAGATAAAGCAATATCAAACATTCGTGCAAAATTTTCTAAATTGCAATATTATCTCGAGTAACTTAATTGAAAATGTTGAACATGGAGGTACTTGGTTGAGACCCGTGCAAATTCAATTATAATTTCACGTGCAACCTACCGAGGCTGTTTTATTACCATCGCCCTACACCGCTCAAGCCACAAATAAAACAGAGACCGCTAAATAAATCTATATTTTAATATTAGTTTTGGGGACCTTTAACTAAACGAATCGCACACGGTATCCGCATATTTTGTGTGTTTTTCTAGAAATTAAATTGACATGTAGTCAAAATTTTAAGTAAGGAGATTTTAAATGAAGAAATTGTTATTTGTGACTTCATTTTTAGCTCTACTTTTGATCGCTTGTACGGCTGAACCCGTAGAAGTTGTTCGCGAAGTGGAAGTTATTAAGGAAGTTGAAGTCACCCGCGAAGTCGAAGTCGTTCAAGAAGTTGTTGAAGAAGTCGAAGTCGTTAAAGAAGTTGAAGTAGAAAAAATTGTTGAGGTTGTGGTTGAAGCAACCCCAGTACCTGTTGACCGGACCGGTCCATGGGTTGATACCGTAGTGGTATTGGAAGAAGCAAATGCAGATGCGGCTATTAGCCGTCTTGAAGCTGGAGATATCGACGTTTTCGCGGATGACATCGGTAACCCAACCTCTTTTGCTCGTCTCCAAGAAATCGATGCAATTAGCAGTGTTCAATCATTCGGTTTGTACTACGAAATTTCATTCAACCCTGCAGCTTGTGCTGATGAAGGTGTGATGAATCCATTCGCTAACGCGGCAATCCGCGAGGCAATGAACCAATTGGTTGATCGTGATTTCATCTCTACTGAAATTATGGGTGGCCTTGCAACCCCACGGTATGTAGCAATCAATGCTGCTTCTGCGGACCGCGGCCGTTTTGCTGCTGACATCCGTGCAATCGAAGCACAATATGCATTCAACAAAGAAGCTGCTTCAGCCACCATCGCGGCCGAAATGGAAGCCATGGGTGCTGAAATGGTTGACGGCGTTTGGAACTTCAACGGTGCTCCAGTTGAGTTGAGCGGTTTGATCCGTACCGAAGACCAACGTACTGAAATTGGTGACTATGTTGCTGACCAGTTAGAAGATATCGGTTTCACGGTTCTTCGTGACTACAAAAGCTCTTCAGAAGCGTCTCCTATCTGGTTGCGCGGCGAGCCTAGCGACTGTGCATTCAACTACTACACCGGCGGCTGGATATCTACAGCCATTAGCCGTGACGTAGGTGGTAACTGGCAATTCTTCCAAACCGCTGCGGGGCTTCCATTCCCATTGTTCCAAGCTTATGAGAACAGTGACGAATTTGCTGACCTTGCACAACGTTTGAATGACAGTGACTACTCTACCCTAGAAGAACGTGCTGAAATGATCAGCGCTATCTTGCCTTTGGCGATGGAAGAATCACAACGCATCTGGTTGGTGGACCTACAGTCTGCTTGGCCATATCGCAGTGAAATTTCATTGTCGGCCGACCTTTCTGGTGGTATCAGCGGTTCACGCTTCTGGCCATACACCCTGCGTCGTGGCGAAGAAGTTGGTGGTTCTGTGACCATGGCTATGCCAAGCATCTTGACCGAAGCTTGGAACCCGATTGCTGGATCAAACTGGATCTTTGACCAATCGTTGATCCGGGCAACCGGCGACGCTGGTACATTGCCAGATCCACATACCGGATTGGCTATTCCACAACGGATCGAAGGCGCGACGGTTACCGCTCAAGAAGATTTGCCAGTTGGTAAAACACTTGACTGGGTAACCCTAGAAAAAGCGGCTGAAATCACCGTTCCTGACGATGCATGGGTAGATTGGGATGCAGAAACCCAAACATTCATCACCGCATCAGAGAAATTCACCGAAACACAAACTGCGTTGCTCAAGAGCACCGTAACCTACCCTGCTGACTTATGGGACACCGTAACTTGGCACGATGGTAGTGCGATTAGCCCAGCTGACTTTGTGATGGGAATGATCTTGACCTTCGATCAAGCGAAAGAAGGCAGTGCGATTTATGACGAAGCCCAAGTTGCTGCGTTTGACTCGTTCATCGGAACTTTCAAAGGAACCCGCGTTCTTTCTCTTGATCCGTTGACGATTGAAACATATACCGATGCTTGGTCACTTGATGCTGAAAACGGTGTAAACACTTGGTGGCCACAATACAACCAAGGTGAAGGTGCATGGCACAACTTGGCAATCGGCATCATGGCTGAAACCCAAGGGCTAACCGCATTCTCGGCCGACAAGTCTACGACCAACGAAATCGAGCACATGAGCTATGTTTCTGGTCCAACACTTGAAATCTTGGGTAACATGCTCAACGGTAACGAAGAAGAAGGAATCGAAGGTGCAGCTGCATCTGGATTTATCCCTTACGAACCAACGATGGGTCAATTTGTTACGGCCGATGACGCCGCAGCACGTTATGCTAACTTGCAAGAGTGGAACCGTACCCGCGGTCACTTCTGGGTTGGTACAGGACCATTCTTCTTGCAACGTGCGTACCCTGTTGAAGGTAACGTGATCTTGCAACGGAACACCGCTTATCCTGACGCAGCTAACAAATGGGATCGCTTTGCGGCTCCAGCTATCGCAGAAGTTGAGCTAGACGGTCCAGGCCGTGTTACCAACGGCGATGAAGCTGCATTTGACGTAATCGTCACCTTTAATGGCGAACCATACGCAATGTCAGACATCAGCGAAGTAACCTACTTGCTCTTCGACGCAACCGGTGCGCTCGTTGGCCAAGGCTCTGCAGATGCTGTTGAAGATGGCTTGTGGCAAGTCACACTCGGTTCAGATGTAACAGGCGACCTAGAAGCTGGCTCAAGCCGCCTCGAGGTTGTTGTAAGCTCAACACGAGTAGCACTTCCAAGCTTAAGCTCACTCGAGTTCGTTGCTTCACCATAGACGACTATTAACCTAGGTGATAGGTTGAAAGATTTCAGCCTATCACCTAGTCTGTTTAGGGAGGACAAGTATTACTTAAATACTTGTCCTCTCGCTCTTTATCGGTCTAGTAGGTCTCGGGTTTCACAGCTTTTCACCAAAGCCTAATCAAAAGAGCCTAAAGCATTAAACCCTGACACAACAAAAATCATGGCACAACATACAGCTCCAGCTACCGGTGGCTCTTCTCTTGCAGATGTTGAAAAGGCCTCGTCTAAAGCACGCAATGAAACGATTGTACGTATGGGCAAGTTCATTCTAAGACGATTGCTTGCAGGTATTGCGACAGTTACTGTAGGTGTTTACCTAACTGTATTGATTGCAAATATGGGCGGTGCCCTAGATGACATTCGCCGTGCAACCATTCAAGAAGGTGTAGCCAACTTTATCGCCCTTCAAGCACTAGAAGACCCAGAAATCCGAGCTATGTCTCAGGAACAGCGCAATGAGATGATTGCTGAGCAAATTGCGTTGCAAGAAAAACGCTTTGGCTTGGATCAACCGTTTGCCATTCGCAGCTTTAGAGCACTGGGGGCGGCCATGACTCTAAATTTAGGTTTCGCAGACCAGATGGTCAGTGACTCTGGCTCTAAAATGGTGCGAAATATTATCCTTGAGCGATTGCCCGCAACGCTGGTGCTATTTGGGACCGCCTATCTCTTACTATTCTTCTTAACCCTTTTTGGGGGATTGGCCTTATCCAGACGATACGGAAGCTGGCTGGACAAGGGGATTATTGCGCTTGCGCCAACTTCGGCCGCGCCCTCTTGGTTTTACGCCTTATTTTTAATTTTGATTTTTGCGGGAATTCTCAACTGGCTCCCGTTTGGTGGAATGGTATCGGCCCCTCCACCTCCAACTCCATGGGGATATGCAAAAAGCCTTGGGTTTCATATGATTTTGCCTGTTACCGCTATCGTTATCAATGCGGTTTTTAGTGGGATCTATGGGCAACGGACGTTCTTCTTAGCCTTTGCGAGTGAAGACTATGTAGACATGGCGAAAGCAAAAGGGCTTTCAAATAAAGCGATCGAACGCCGCTATATTTTACGCCCCACTCTACCTCCAATTATTACTTCTTTTGCCTTTGTGCTGCTTTCGCTTTGGGGTGGTGCCATCATTTTAGAAAATGTGATGAATTGGCCGGGTTTGGGCCGCACATATGGCCAAGCTATTGGCCAGTTTGATACAGCCGTGATTGTTTCTTTGGTTGTAGTTGATGCCTATCTATTGACATTTACATTATTTATTTTGGACATTTTATATGCTGTGGTTGACCCAAGAGTACGTGTTGGTGAAGGGAGCAACGGCCGATGATTAATTGGAAAGAGTTCCGACAATATCCATCTGCAATTGCTGGCTTAATTATTATTGCGTCTTTCCTTGCTGTTGCGATTTACACAATGATAGCGATACCTTACTCAACAGCTTTGGAGCTGTGGCGAGGAGGGGAGAGTGTTGTAGAAGGGAACCCGAGAAATGCTCGGCCAGTTTGGGTGAATTGGTTTACCCAAGACGACCTCCCGGCCACAACAGTTTTAGACAGCCGAGTTGAAGGGGTAGCCCAGTTTGAATTCAATGACATTTCAGACGACATCGACGAAAAAATTATCACGATGGACTTTGACTTTCAAGCTGATCAATTTTTCCCCGAGCTAACCTTTTTTATCGAGGCAGATTTCATCGAAAAACAACCGTTTGTTGAAATCTCTTGGATCACCCCAGATGGGGAAGAAATTCGCGCAGGTGAAGTAACCCCAGGCTCAAGAGAAATCTACCGGCCGACTCAAGACGAGCGTGTCATGCGCCGTTTAGACACCAACACGGCAGAAGTTGGGTTTTTCCTATCACCTGGCACACTTGATCAACCGGTCCCACAAAAAGGCACGTACCAAGTAAAGATCGCAGGACTTCTGTTTGAAGAAGAATCTGATTTTGATGTCAAATTAGTGATGTACGGGGCAGTGCACGGCATTGCTGGAACTGATCATCTGCGCAGAGACATTTCTGTAGCTTTGCTGTGGGGAACCCCAATTGCAATGGCCTTTGGTCTGGTAGCTGCAATTGCCATCACAATTGCGAATATGTCGATTGCAGCCGTGAGCGTATGGTATGGGGGATGGGTTGATTCTGTGATTCAAAGAGTGACCGACGTTAACCTAATTTTGCCAGGATTGCCTATTTTAATTTTGATCGGAACGTTGTACTCACGCAGTATTTGGATTATTTTGAGTGCGGTAATCGCCTTAGGAATATTTGGAGGTGGTATTAAGACCTATCGTTCCATCTTTTTGCAAACCCGAGAGTTACCCTATATCGAAGCAGCCCAAGCATACGGTGCCAGCAGCGGTCGCATTATTTTCCGTTATTTGATTCCTAGAATCATCCCACTAGTAATTCCGACCCTAGTAACTGCTGTACCTGCCTTTGTATTTACTGAGGCATCTCTAGCTTTGCTGGGGCTTGGAGACCCGGTTCTACCAACTTGGGGCAAGGTTATTGAGAATGCTCGTTCTCAAGGGGCATTATTCAATGGATATTACTATTGGATGTTAGAGCCGGCCGTATTAATGATGCTTGTAGGTGTTGGCTTTTCGCTTGTAGGGTTTGCCTTAGACAGAATTTTCAATCCAAAATTGCGGGAGATATAGCTGAATGGAAAAAACATCACAGAATGACTTACTGAGAGTAAGAGATTTAAAATTACATTTTCGGGTTAAAGCGGGGGCTGTACAAGCGGTAGACGGGGTAAATTTTGACCTGCCTAAGAATCAAGCAACTGTTATTTTAGGGGAATCTGGCTGTGGCAAAAGCTCTTTAGCTAAAGCGATTTTGCGCCTATTACCTAAAAATGTTGAGCATTATTCAGGTGAAGTTTTCTTAAACGACTTAGACATCATGAAATTGCCGGATGAGGAGTTTAGGAAACAGATTCGCTGGCAACGCATTGCGATGGTGCCCCAAGCGGCTCTTAACTCGCTAAACCCGGTTATGCGGGTTGGCGACCAAGTCGCTGAGCCTCTATTAATTAACAATAGTGTTTCAAAAGCTGAAGCTATGGAGCGAGCGCTTGAAAAATTTGATCAGGTAGGCGTTCCAGCCGACTTTCTATATCGGTATGCGTTTGAGCTAAGTGGCGGTATGCGCCAGCGTGTCGCCATTGCTATGTCACTGATCACTGAGCCGGAAATGGTTTTATTAGATGAGCCAACTTCGGCCCTTGATGTATTGACACAAGCAAATATCATGAACCTGCTCAAGCGGTTCAAGGCTGAAAACAAGGCTTCGTTTATCTTGATTACACATGATATCGCTACGTCGAGCGAACTGGCTGACAATGTAGCCGTGATGTATGCGGGGCAAGTTGTTGAAGTCAGCGATGCCCATAACTTTTTCACAGAACCGCTCCACCCTTATTCAAAAGCGTTGATGGATAGTGTGCCCCGCTTGTACGGGGAATCTCAACCGGACTTTATTTCGGGGCAACCACCCAGCTTGCTATCCCCACCAACCGGTTGCCGCTTTGCTGCTCGCTGCCCCGCCAAATTTAACCGCTGTTCTGACGAGCCACCCACGTTTAATATGTCAGACGGCCGGAAGGTAAAGTGCTGGCTGCATGAATCTGACAGTGTGTCGGCCGGGGTAAATACTAATGATTGGGAGGAGATTTATGCTCAAGGTTAATGATTTACACGTTTGGTACGAACTGAAAAAGTTTGGATTTGGCCATGCGGGTTACGTTCGGGCCGTTGATGGCGTTTCGTTTGAACTAACAAAAGGGGAATCTATCGCCTGCGTGGGTGAAAGTGGATGCGGTAAATCGAGCTTGATGAAAGCGATTTTGCGCTTAAACAAACCGACAAAAGGAACGATTGATTTTAACGGAATCGATGTTGGCTCACTCGGCGGAGAGGATCTTAAAGCGTATCGTTCAGAAGTCGGGTTTATTCAGCAAGACCCCTTTGGCGCATTGGCTCCATTTATGACCATTCGCCAAATCCTAGAAGAACCGTTAATCATTAATGGGGTTTCTAACGCAGATGAACGGCTAAAAAAAGTTGAACGGATCATGGAAGAGGTGAAGCTAACCCCTATTGCTGAGATCATCAATAAGTTTCCCCACATGCTTAGCGGTGGTCAGCAACAGCGGGTTGTCATCGCACGCGCTATGATCTTAGAGCCTAAGCTTTTGGTCGCAGACGAACCGGTTTCTATGCTGGATGCTTCTGTGCGGGTCGAAATCTTAAAGCTGCTCCGCAATCTGCAAGAAAAACACAATCTGGCGGTTATTTACATCACCCATGATTTATCCACAGTGCGGTATTTCTCAGAATATATTTTTGTGATGTATGCTGGGCAAATCGTCGAATTCGCCCCGATCAGAGACCTGCTGCAAAATCCAACGCACCCATACACCCGAGCGTTGCTTGAAGCTTCTGGCGACCCAGATGCGAAAAATGCGCTGGAGTACAAAGAAATCCCACCCGGTGAGCCACCCAGCTTGGTTAATCCACCATCAGGGTGTCGCTTTCATCCAAGGTGCAAATTTGCGATTAAAGGGAAATGTGATGTCGACATGCCCAAACCGATGCCGGTCGTTGACGGTTCAAATATGGCAATCACTGGAAACAAGCATGTAGCAGCTTGTTGGCTCGTAGAAGAGGAATGGAAAAATCATGCTGAACTCGCCAACTAAAATCATTATTATTGCGACGCTGTTGTTAGTAACTGGCGCGGCTTTGCCGTTCTTGATACTGATCAAGCTGCTCCCATCCACATTCTTTTTAAACTTTTTAGCCTATGGTTGCTCAGTTTTAGGTTTGGTTTTGGGGTTCTACGGAATCTCTGGAATGGTTATTGGTCGGAATCAAAAAGATGATTGGGAAGATTGGCGAGATTTATAGCTCACTTTTTAAAGACAACATCGAGCTGATGGGCGATGTAAAGCAATTGCCCATCAGCGACCTGCTTTCTACGGGCCTGCAGCCATTCGTTTAAAACATTCGAGTCTACATCAGGATTCGCTCCTAGCGACTGTTCAAAAAAGTTGAGAATGTGCATTAAGAAATAGGCTTCATCAGCCGGATATCGGCTGTCTCCATTCTCTTTAGGATAGACCACCCAATCAGAACTACCCGCAACCAAAATATCGACCCCCATCTCCACTAGTTTATAGATCAATTGACGCCCGGAGTGGGGATTACGCATCGAGCCATGATAGGCGGCCAGAATCTGCTCATCGTTTGGGTGAGAGGGCTCAAATATCGTGTCTCCGTCAAAGTTAATGGTGAAATACCCGATTCCACCATCGGGCAACAATTCGAGCAAATTGGGCAAAAATTGGTCCAGATCAACTAAATCTAAAAAAGCATGGGCCAAAATCGCATCGAAATACCGTTCTCCTTTGTGTTCGGCTACAAATTCCTCTGCCGTATTAACCTCTGCAAACAAATTTATAAACGGCCGGTTTTTTAGCCATTCGGCCGATTGTTTGGTGAGTTCCTCAACATTAGCCGGTTGGTCATCGACGGCCGTATACATCAGCGTACTAATCTTGCCAGAGTCCAAAACTCGCTGCGTCATTGCACCGGACCCTGCCCCTAGCTCCAGCATCTCCAGCGGAAATTGCCTAGAACTGCCCGGTAAAGCTTCCCAAAAAGCTTGCCAAGCCTGCTGATTTAAAGCACGGTCATCAACTGATTTTTTAGATTCGAGATACCGAATAAAAGAGTAATTCATAGAGCGTTGCCTAATTTAAGCAGGAACTGTTCGATTTTCGAACAGCTTTCATCCCATGTTGGGAATTCCTGAAACGTTTGTCTTGCTTTCTGACCCATCTGCCCCAACCATTTGCGATCATTAATCAAAGAGCGCAACACCTTCGCCAACTCGTTGGCGTCTCCGGGCGGAATGACAAAGCCATTTTGACCATCGGTGATGATTTCGCCCGCAGCCCCGGCCGTAGTAGCTATGGCTGGCAAACCGAACCCAAACGCCTCTAAATAGACGATGCCAAACCCTTCGTAAAACGACGGGACAACAAAACAGTGGTTCATGCTAAACCGGATAGCCAACTGATCATCGTCGAGCGGGCCGTAAAACCGAACCGCGGTACGCAACCGGGGGATTGATTCAACCAGTGCACGGCATCGGCCGGCATATTCAGGATCAATGGTTGGATCCCCGACTACATCCAGCTCCCATTTGCCTGCTGGCAGCTGGCGCAGTGCGTTGAGCAAGAGTTCCAACCCTTTGCGCTCGATCAAATTCCCCACAAACAAAAGTTTGAGTTTGCCAGATTCAGAGTTTCGGTTGAAATCAATGTCGGGGACATCCGCAAATCGATCTCCGGCCGGAAGTGCAACCACATGTGGTTTGAGCGTCTTCACAAGCTTTGACACAGAGGCCTTCGTCGTTTCGCTATTAAACACAAATCCATCCACAGAAGACAAATAGGCTTTTTCAACCTGCCGGTAGCGCCAGCGCTCAAATCGGCCCCACGGCTCATCAACGCGCAAATGGTGCACAATCGACACCAGCGGCGTCTGAATCTCAGTTTTTAAGGTCTGGTTAAACCGAAAAAGGGATGGGTGATTCAACTCATCCTGCAAAATAAGGTCAAACCGGCCGGTCACAAGGCGGCGCAATAAATTTGCATCAAAATTGTCTTTCAGGCTCTCCATATACCCACGCCAAGGGAGAGAAACAACTTCAACCAAATGGCCGTTGCCTCGCAAATGATCGACTAATTTTCGATCATACAAATATCCCCCCGAAACTGTATCGAGAGAACCATAAATAATCAGCGCGATTTTCATTATTCTAAACGTCCTCGTTTAGACGTTAACCGCTTGCCGATAACTGGCCCAGCCGATTTCATTTTCCCAAATCTTAACGGTTATATGAGACAAATTAGGCGCTGTGATGTTAGACGCGAGAGTGTCACATACGATCCGTGCAAAATGTTCGATACTCGGATTAAGCCCCTCAAACTCAGGCAATTCGTTTAAGGTTTTGTCTTTGTAATACGCCACAATCTGATCCAAGTTGTTCTCGATATCAACAATATCAACCAAATAGCCGTGTTTGTCTAACGTAGCCCCTTCTAGCTGAACTTCGACCACATAATGGTGCGAATGCCAAAAATTCTCTTCCCCCCAATCGCCACCAATCAAAAAATGCTGCCCTACAAAATCTCGTTTTACCGCAACTGTATACATCCATCCTCCAAATTAATATGTAAAAATGACTTGCAACGCCTCGTCCGGCCGCTCGTCAATCAATTTATAGATCGCTTTCGCCTCACCGGCATCACTTCGGTGTGTCACATACTTCTCCGACGGCCGATCTCGTTTTATCATCTGCCAAGCCACATCTAAGCGACGCGCTTTGGTCCAACGGCCGGTCAGGCTTGGGTGCAAACGGCTGACCTGGCTCGCAACCAGCTGAATGTTGCTGCGATGAAAGTGGCCGCCAAAATCAACCGAAGCCTGTTTCGTCCCATACCATGAGCCGATAACAATCCGGCCGTTGTACCCGGCCAGCTTAACGGCCAAATCAAGCGCTTTAGGATTGCCCGAAAGCTCCAGCACCGCATCAGCGCCCAACTTGCCCAAGGCTGTGCCTAAGGCCGGGTCAGATGGGTCATACACGGCCGAAGCACCGTTTTTCAACGCCAAATTTCGGCGGGATGGGATCCCATCCACCCCAATGCAATTGGCTAGCGGCATGTTTGACAGCAGTTTTAAAGTCAGCTGCCCCACAATCCCCAGCCCCAACACAACAATGGTTTCCCCAATCATCGGCCGACTGTCCATCACCAGAGAGACGGCCGTTTCCATATTCGGTAAAAAAGCGGCATCTTCGGCCGAAATTCCTGCGGGAACAGGGATCAAAGTCCCGGAGCTGATGCAAAAATGACTTTCATGGGGATGGAACGCAAAGACCAACTGATTGAGCCATTTGGGATCAACATCCTGCCCAAGTTCTACAACATGGCCCACCGCCGCATATCCATAGCGCACCGGAAAAGATTCTGTTTGGTCAGCAAGCTCATCTATTGTGGCATCTAAAGGGATAGATGTTGGCAATTCCCCCCTGTAAACCAAAAGCTCAGTCCCAGCGCTAACGGCCGAGCAAACGCTTTTGACTAAAACCTGGTTGTGACTCGGTATTGGAATTGGCTCCGCTTTCGTTTCAGCCGATCTGGGACACCTAAACTGAACAAACCTTTTTTCTTCCACAACCCCTTCACTTGGCTGGCTCGTATTCCAATTTAATAGGACACTGATCCGCCAGCGATTACCAGCCTCTACTGCCAGGACCACCCTTTATCGGCCCAACGATGTCTTTTGTCACCCATCCACCGTAAAAGCCACCTTCTTGGGGAGATGCGATTTCACCCGCCACACGGCATTCGTCCATCATAGCTGGGTAAAACGCAATATGGTCTTTCATTTTCACAAATTCAGGGGTGGGGGATGGATAATACCAAGCACAATTGGCAGCTTGTTTTCCGTTTACGTCCACCGTGTAGTAGTTTGCAGCCCCTTTCCATTCGCACATCGACCGGCCGGTTCCTCGAATAAAATATTGCAGCTCAACATCTTCTGGGGGGATGTAGTAGCTGGGTGGATGGCTTGTTTCCAGAACGCGAAAGGTGCGGACTGAATCAGCAATCATCACACCGTTAAAGATAACTTGAATTCGTTTTGAGGTTGGTTCAGCAATTGCAGGCCGTGGATACGCCCATACAGATTCCTGTCCGGGGCCCGGTTTTATCGGTTTGGGTCTAATCATGGCTATCTAAGTGTTAGCGAACCCCAAGTGGTCGGGTTAGCATAGCTGCGGGACGGGACATTTGATTTCATCATTTCTTGCAGAGGGCCACTGGTATCGTTGTCGTTCACATTTAAATTGGCGCCAATAACGGTCCCAGCTGTAGGGGTCACATTAATGCTGGACCATGGGATTCGTGCTTCGATGAAGTAGCCAAAGGGTGCTTGCTCGGCCGCAACAATAATTTGATGTCCCGGAGCATCTAAATATCGGCCGCTATTATCACCTGCAAACCGCCACGCTTCTGGGGCGATATCAGCAAAATTACCCGGTGAAATTTCTAGTTGAAATTCATCGGCCGAAACACCGTTCCCAAAATCGCCGTCTCGGTCAGTATCAAACTGAATTTCAAGGCTATCCCCTCTAAAAATGTCTGGTCCAGTTGAAAATTGCGAGTGGGTGTCATCAATAATCAAAGCGGCAATAAACAGCGCTTGTTCATCCCATGCCAAATACCAATTCGCCTCTAAATCATCGCTCCCGTCCCACTGGCTAGATGTATACACCGTCGTGTTGCCCGTTGTCAGCGGATCTTCCCACTCGTCCAATGAGCCATCGATGGCGATTTCGGCCGTGCGGCGCGGGACATTTACATTGATAGCGGCCGGTATCGACGTTTCCGGTTCGTCCGTTGCGGTTGGTCTCAAGGTGGTGGTTGGAGCCAGCTCAGCCGTTTCTTCCGGAGTCTCTTCAGGGGTTTCAGTCGGTTCCTCAGTTTCTTCTTCAGTCGGGTTAGGGGTGACTTGAGCAATCGGCTGATCAACACCGCTTTGACCACTAGGGGTAACTGTTGGCAGGCTGGGCACGCTTAAAACCGGCGTTGGTTCCGGCCGGTTTGTGCGCCGGTTAAAGAAAAACCATCCGCCCGCCATAAGAGCCAGAGCCGCAACGACAAGGATGCCAACAACAGCAACAGTAGCCGTGGTCCACACAATACTGGCCCCGCTGCGTTCCGCCTCTAGCCTGCGCCATTTGCTGGCCCAAGCAACCATATCACTTCCATCGAGCAGTTCGATCGGTTTACCCGCAGCCCAGCCCTCAGCTTGGCGCGAGATCCGGCCGGTAGTGCACAAATGCGCTTCTGTGGCAGCAACATGAAACATCGCTCCATACAGGTCACGCACAACCGGTTGTCCCACATTGCCCGAGTACCGCTTGCACTGCACGACAACCTTTTTGTTCCCCTTGGTCAAAAGGAGATCAACCCCTTCATCCCCAGACGTTTTTGTTTCAGCAACCTTATATCCCTCTTTGGTATACAACCAAGCACAATAGCGCTCAAAGTCGATAGGATCTAGCGCCTGCATTTGGTCAAGGGATTTGATTCGTTGGTATCGTTGTGTTTGCTGGTTTGAAAATCGCATGGGAACTGGTTGAAAGTTAAAAAGCTACTCTATTTATCGCGCAAATGTGGGAAAAGGAGCACTTCGCGAATGGTTGTTTTATTGGTCAACAACATCGTCAATCGATCAATCCCCATCCCAAAACCACCGTTGGGCGGCATGCCATAACGCATCGCTTTCAAGTAGTCGTAGTCGATAGGATTGCTCTCGTCATCGTCCGATTTGTACATTTCCTGCATTTCCATAAATCGATCCTCTTGGTCAAGTGGATCATTTAACTCTGTAAACGCATTGCACAATTCCATTCCGGCAATGAACCCTTCAAAGCGCTCTACGTGCGCTGGGTCATTTGGTATCATTTTTGCAAATGGAGAAATCTCGCGAGGATAATCAATAATAAAAGTTGGCTGAATCAGCTTGGGTTCAACAAACTCACCAAACAGTTCATCAATCAACTTGCCCCAGGCATCACCATCTGCATCTTTTTTACCCATCGCTTGGGCCAATTCGTCGGCCGTGCGGTGCTCCATGTAATCGATACCGGAATATTGTTTAATCGCCTCCCGCATCGTCACTCTTGGCCAAGGGGGGCTTAAATCTACTTCTTTGCCATCAAATTCGATCTGCAATGTTCCATTTACCGCTTCACAAGCGGCAGCCACCATCCCTTCGGTAGCTTCCATCACATCTTTGTAATCCCAATAAGCAGCATAAAATTCAACCTGAGTAAATTCAGGGTTGTGTTTGAAACTAACCCCCTCATTCCGAAAATCGCGGCCGATTTCATAAACCCGCTCAATACCGCCAGCAATTAGCTTTTTCAGGTAAAGCTCAAACGAAATGCGTAAGTACAAATCTTGTTTTAGCTGATTGTGATGTGTCACAAACGGCTTTGCGGCCGCGCCACCATAAATCGGTTGCAGGATGGGGGTTTCAACTTCTAAAAAGTCTAAATCGTCCAAATAATTGCGAATCGCTTTGACCACTTTAGCCCGCGCCCAAAATATATCCCGTACGTCTCGGTTTACGGCCAAGTCAGCGTATCTTTGACGATACCGCTCTTCGACATCAGCAAACGCGCTGTGACGAACAACTTCACCGTCTACCTCTGACTCTTTAGAAACCGGCAGTGGGCTAAGCGCTTTGCTGAGAACCTTCCAGGCAGAAACATTGATACTGACTTCACCCATTTTGGTACGAAAAATCTCTCCCGTAGCCTGAACAAAATCACCAAGGTCGATAAGTTTTTTGAAAACCTGGTGTGATTCTTCACCAATTGAGTTTTGGCGAATAAACAGCTGCAAGCGACCATGTCCATCCTCGATGTGAGAAAAGATCAGTTTACCCTTATCCCGAATACTAACGACCCGGCCGGTTATGGTTGCTTCAATCGAAGGCTTCTCATCCCCTGTTACGGCCGCTTCAGCCTTTTCAAACTCGGCAATTGCGGCCGCTGTCGTATGCGTCCGCTCAATTCGTAAAGGATATGGGTTAATGCCTGCTTCTTTCAGGGCTTCTAGTTTCTCTACACGTTTTTGTTCTAACGCGTTTGGTTGCCAACGAGCCATTCAAAACTCCAACTATTACACACACGAAAAACCGAGACCAAGCTTGGTAATCAAAAAATTCGCGGTCCCGGCAAAAGTGCTAAATTTTTATTGTTCAAAGGTTGTAATTTTAAGCTATTTCACCAAATTTCGCACCGACGAGCGAAAATCATTTTGCTACGTTTAGATAACGAAGCAAATACGGCCGAAATAGGAGCCTCTATCGAAGTGCAGGTTCCCATCTGCCTAAAGATAAAATTGCAAAAAGTGATTCAACCCCAGACCCTAACTAAAGCCGTCTAAACTAACCCGGCAAACCCCATCTGAAATGTTGCAAACTCGCACCAACTCTCCACCCCAGTAAACACCAAAGCGATTCTGATCAATTTCCGGCCGTGCAACCCAGAACAATGTCGGGGCGTTATGCCCTGGATAATCGATCCAATTAAAGTCGGTACAACGTGGGTCCCTGATGCTCTCCCGATTAAATGCGATTTCTAAAGCACTGCATTTCAATGGCTCAATGGTGGTCCGACCCCATTTGCGCGCCAAAAACGAAAAATCAGTCTGCTTCCCATCATCGTTTAAGCCGGTAAATGATAAAAGAGCAACATCTAGCTCTAATTCACCTGGATTAAAAACGTACAGAGCCAATGGATCTGTATAGATCACAATCAGATCAGGATCGTCGATTCTGGTAGGTGAGGGTGTTGGAAGTGGTGTTTCTGTCGGGGTTGGGGTATCAGGCTCAACCACAGCTTCGGTCTCAACCTCTGGGGTTGCGGTAGGAGCAGGAGTAGGCTCATCTGGCACTACAATCGTTGGCACAATCGTCACGATTAGCTCCGGTGGCAAAACAGCCACTTCTGTAGGTTGTGAGTTTGCTTCAGAAATCGATTTTACATCTGAAGCTGTCTCAGTTGGCACGGCAGCTACCATCTCCCCCTCATCCGCCGTGGCACTCTGAAATCCAAAATAGATGAGGGCAACCAGCAGCATCGCGATCCCAACTGTTCCAGCGATCATGTAGGGGATAATTTTAGAGGATTGAGGTGGCCTTGAAGCGGTAACAGCCCGCTGTTGCGAGACCGACCCACGGGTAGCCCGCTCAAACTCAGTCGGTTTTCTGTTGGATGGGTCGTGCTCAGTCGGAGTATCTAGCAATCTCTCAAGTCGATTATCGTTGTGTTTCTTCTCAATCAACCGGCCCGCTAACGTATGACGCAACTGGTTATTGGAATTCAAGCTGTCATTTTCAATATGACTGCTAACAATCGACTCTAAAGACTGGCTGGGCTCCTCTTCAGATTCGCCCAAGACAACTTTCAACGCGGCAATCAGCTCTTCCCCGGTAGCAAAGCGGTCTTTTGGCTCTTTGGCCAATGCTTTCGAAAAAGTAGCGTTTAGGTCATTAGGGAGCTGATTATTCAACGATGTGATGTCTGGCAGATCACCCGCCATCGTGCTCAACAAAATGCCTGTAACACTATCCCCTTCAAATGGCAGACGGCCGGCTAACATTTCGAACAAAATAATCGCCAACGAATACAGGTCCGATGCCCCACTAGCGTTAGCGGCCTTTTGCGCCTGTTCAGGGGCCATGTAATGCGGCGTTCCAAAGGATTCCCCTTGGGTTCCCTCAGCCATTTCAAGCGCCAGCCCAAAATCCGCCAGTAAAATATTTCCACTATGCGACAACATTACGTTGGATGGCTTCACATCTCGATGAATTACCCCCTGGCTGTGAGCAAAATCAAGCGCCGAAGCGATTGTCTCACCTATCCGCAGAACATCATCAATCGGCAGAAGTTTTTCATCACGTTGGCAGTCATCCAAAATGCTGCGGAGGTCAGGCCCGTCTACATATTCCATGACAAAATGAGGGAATTCCCCATCAAAGTCAGCATAGTAAACCTGAACAATATTGGTGTGTCGCCAAGTGGCGATAAGCTGAGACTCCCGCTGCATGCGTTTAACGTAAAGCGGATTGTTTCTGTAAAATTGGTGGATTACTTTGACCGCAACCGGCCGGTTTAAAACAACGTCGACACCTTGGTAAACTGTCGCCATACCCCCGCGGCCGATTACCTTCTGAATCAGAAAGTTTGCAAGCTGTTTACCAATTAATGGGTCGGTAGTCCAGTTAGAAGTCACAGGTAGAAAATCCTTCTCAGGATATAGGATAAGTACATAGTACAGGAAAAGAAAGAGAACAATGTCGGAAGTTTCTATTCCTGCAACTGGAAAAATTTATTCGATTGGCGAAGTAATCAATTAGGTATTTGGCGACTGCCACCCATCGAATTACCAATTTTGCAAATCTCGGATCGTCTCAAGAATCGCATCATCTGGCACATTCTCTGCGATAAAAGCACTTTCGAAATCTTTCAAGAGTATGTAGCGCAATTTCTTTCCCTTTTTCTTTTTATCCTGCTGCATGGCGTTAAAAACGTCTTCTGGGTCTACTCGAGGTAATCGTACCGGAAGATTCACTTTTTTCAACATATCTTCAACCACAGATTGTAGGTCGATGGTACTAAACCCTAGTTTATACGAAACGTTTGCGGCACATACGAGTCCCATCGCAACCCCTTCACCATGGCGAACGTCATAATTGGTGACCTGCTCAATGGCGTGACCAAACGTATGGCCAAGGTTTAACAGAGCTCTTTCACCCGCCTCAAAAGGGTCCCGCTGGACGACGTCTCGTTTTACAGCAACTACATCATGAACCAACTGCATAAAGGCAGATCGGTCATCGGCCGTAAAGCCGTTTCGCAACGATTCTCCCCAATCCGTTTGGGTTAAGGTTGGCAAAACGTCTTTGGCACTCAATAGGCCATGCTTTATCGCTTCTGCCATGCCACACGCAAATTCTTCTTTGATCAGTGACTTCAGCAGATTTAGATCCGCAATCACTGCTTCTGGCTGTTTGAACGCTCCAACTAAATTTTTCCCCTCAGGCATGTCTACCCCGGTCTTGCCACCAACACTTGCATCTACGATTGACAACAGGGTTGTTGGGCAGGTCACAAACCGAACGCCGCGCATGAAGGTTGCCGCGACAAATCCTGAAAGATCATTAATCACACCGCCACCCAAGGCAACTACAGTTGTTTGTCGGTCACATCCGGCCGCAAACATCTGCTCATAAGCCAGCCGAACAGAGTCCAGTGTTTTAAAAGCTTCACCGGCCGGGAGCGTAATCACCACACAGTTTTCCCACTGTTTCGCCGCTTGTTGGGCATACAAAGGGCCGACATTTGTGTCCGTAATCAGCGCCACATGGTCTTCTGTTGCCGATAATTTGCCAACCTGCCCCAGCAAGTCGTAACCAATAGTTACATCATAATTTCCAGTTGGATGGGTAACCGGCAAGGTTAAGTGTTCAAGATCTTCCATATCGTTAAATTATAGCTCCAAAATTTTTCCGGCCTTCATATTTCTAAAAACAGGTCAGAAAAAGTGACGAAAAAGACAATATCGTAACTTTAACCCAACTAGGCTCGTAAAAAACTTTACAGACTATTTACAGCACGCACCCCCTTTGGTAAGTAGAGTTGTCATGTCAAAAGTCTAAACTTGGGTCTTTAAG
Organism: Chloroflexota bacterium; assembly: GCA_020628815.1. Classification (GTDB taxonomy): domain Bacteria; phylum Chloroflexota; class Anaerolineae; order Promineifilales; family Promineifilaceae; genus WTJY01. Next base: position 18,983 of record JAHDEN010000028.1, read on the forward strand.
CCACTACAAAGGGACTCAGGCCAAACTACGACCACAACTATTTAAATGTTCCTGCCAAGCTTAAGGTCAAAACAGGGCAGATATTCTACCTTCGGGCGTAACCATAAAAGTGAATTAAAGAATTTCATCAACACTATGGAATTAATTCAGCTAACAGCCATCTCAATTTCGGTACTAACCCAAGCGATCCTACTCGTTTTGTGTATCGTCTACCTCATCCAGCAGCGGCAATTGCGCACCCCTGGTTGGATCGTAATTTGGTTTGCCGTGGCAGCACTTATCTACACTGTTACGATTTTTTCTGTCATCTCCCTCAGGAACTACAATCCTATCAGAGCCCTACTTCTGCCACTCCAATACGTTCCAATATCACTGGCCGTTATCGCACTGATTCAGTTTGCCTATCGTTTCCCCATCAATAACGATCAAAATAAATTTGAGCGGAACATAGCCCTGCTGATTTCAAGCATCGTGGCCCTGCTGATCACTGGTTTTAGCTTATTAGAACCGCTAAAAATCAACATGTTAGAGCTGCAGCTGATGGCGGCCGTATGCTTTATTGGATTCTTTTGGAGCATCTTAGTTGCAATCCGCAGCTACATGACCCACTTAGGGCAAAGTGGGCAATATCTGCCCCAAAGCCTCTTTCAACCTGCAAGCCACCTCACCCGAGCGTTTAACTCATTCATATTCATCCTGCTCGTCCCGATTTTTATTGTCACGCTCATGTCTCTGGCCAGAACTGAGCAGATCAGCCACCTCTACTCTGATTTTGCCCTGTCATTTGGCAGCCTGATTTTCATCTACTTTTTTGTCATCCTATTTCTAAACTTCTCATGGCAAAGAACACGATTTATCGCCCAGCTGCTCAGTAGCATCATCATGACCCAGCTGATTTTAATCAGCCTTGCTGCACTGATTTTGGCGCCCAGACTCTCAAGAACTTACACAAACGATGAGCTACTGCCGCCTGAAAGTAATTTGCAATTTGTTCCGCAAGAAATTGGATTCAGAGTTGACTCAAGCGGCTTAACCTACAACGAAGATTTGGGGGAAAAAATCAGTCTCAGAGACGAAGGTAGCAGCGTAGTCCCGTTGAATTTTAACTTTCCTTACTTTGATCAATCTATCGAATCGATTTACGTGAGCGACAATCGCATCATTACGTTTGATGAGCCGTTCAGCTACATGGCGATGAGGGACGGACTGCAGGCCGGGATTGCGGCATTGGCAATGGACATTGACCCAGAATCACGCTTCATCAATCCCGCATCAGGTGTGTATGTTAACTCGATGGATGAATCAGTCATGATAACGTGGCTCGACTTACCGTTAAAAACCGATGAGCAGCCCAGCACGGCCCAAGTCACACTGCATGAGGATGGGGTCGTTGACATGGTGTTTATCTCACATCCAACTGAATCGGTATATTCGCCCAATGCGCTAGGTGCACCGTGGTTAATCGGGTTGCACAATGGGCAACTTAACACGGCTCCGCATGAAGTTGATTTTCTCGAATTACCCTTTTCAACCGAAGACGGCCGCGGCATTGTCCAAGACTATCACGCAGATTTCCGGTCGTTTCTAAATACAAATATTCAGCCACTTATCATTATCTTGCTCATCAGTTTAACCGTTACTTTGGCGGGATTTCCGCTCTTCATGGGTATCAATGTTCTCCGGCCGATTGACGCTTTGGTTCATGCGGTTGAAGAAGTGAACCAAGGCAATTTAGACATCAACTTACGCGTACGCCGTAACGACGAAATCGGCTTTTTGACCGATGCGTTTAATCGGATGGTTCGCTCGCTCCGCGATCAAAACATCCAGATTAGCGAGTATTCAAACAATCTTGAAAAACGGGTTATTCAACGAACCGCTATGCTGGCGAAAATGACCGAACAGGCGGAAAAGTCCAAAGAAGAAGCGATCATGGCCAACCAAACCAAGTCCGCATTTATCGCCAATGTGACCCATGAAATCCGCACCCCACTCAACGCGATTGTGGGATTCAGCGACATTCTGCGTGAAGATGTGCAAGAGGTTGGCCAACTCGATTGGGTCAACGACATTGACCGCATTAAAAACTCGGCCAACGAACTGCTGGCGATGATCAATGATATTTTAGATATTTCAAAAATCGAGGCCGGCCGTACGACGTTTCTATACGAAGATTTCAATCTGCGAAATATCGTAATCGACATCGTTGATTTGCTCCGGCCACTGTTTGGCCAAAACAACAATCAGGTCACCTTCAACTCACGGGTCGACGAACCGGTCATGCAAGGGGACTACATGAAAGTCCGACAAATCATTCAAAATTTGATCGGCAATGCGGCCAAATTTACAGAAAACGGACTCATTCACATCGTCATCGATCGCATCACAGAACGGAACCGAATCTTTTATCTGATTCAGGTTCGTGACACCGGAATTGGCATGAGCGACGAGCAAATCGAGCGGGTTTTTGAACCGTTCCAGCAGGCGGATAATTCGACCACACGCAATTATGGCGGCTCTGGATTAGGGCTGGCTATTTCAAAACAATATGCTGAAATGATGGGCGGCCGCCTCTGGGCAAAAAGCAAACCAGAGGTTGGGTCAACCTTCTTTTTGGTCATCCCCGTGAAGCCCCCCAGCTCGGCCGAAGTGGCGATGCGAATCAAAGAAAACGAACAATTGCTTGTCTGAAATTGTTGACAACCGATTTCGGTTTTGTTATTCTACCGGCCGACAAAAATAAATACCCAACAACGTTGAACCGAAGTAGTAACTACCAAAGCGGGTTCCAGAGAGTGGCTCAGATTTCTGAAAGAGACACATCAGCGCAGGCAGTGAATGGGTCGGGAAGTTGATTTGGCCAATATGTTTAAAACATGAGTAGCTAAATCCGGCAGCCACCGTTAACAGGCTAGGTTTAATTTTTAGCATTGCGCTAAAGTTTGAGCCAAACAAAGAGGCTGTGTGATTCTAGAACTGAATCACTGAACAGCAATCTGGGTGGTACCGCGGGAAATTTAACGCTCTCGTCCCTTTTTTTCTAGTTTTTAGGAAAGATTGGACGAGAGCGTTTTTTGTTTTATTCGTCACTCGTCAATCTTTAATCGGAAATTTAAAAATGGCTTCAAATTATTTTCCAGACATAGATGAATTTTCCCAATACGTCAAAGACGGCGCGACGATCATTCCTGTTTATCGGGAGTTTTCGGCCGATCTTGAAACACCGGTAACCGTCTATCTAAAACTCATGAACGAAAACGAGACCTCGTTTTTGCTTGAGTCAGTTGCCCCCGGCGGAATCAGCAGCCGCTACTCATTTTTGGGCGTTAACCCCAGCGGTGTTATCTCGCTCAAAGGACGCACGGTTACAGATAGCCGCCGAGACAAACCGTTTGATCTACCCGAGGGTGAAGATATTTTGCACGTGCTAGAGCGTGAAATGGACGGCCTGATTCCGGCCGACATTCCCGGGTTGCCCCGCTTGCAAGGTGGTGCGGTCGGTTTTTTAGGCTACGACACGGTGCGCTTTTACGAAAACTTGCCAGAGACGGCTGAACCGGCCATTGATGTCCCCGATGCGATTTTTATGCTGGCAGACACGCTAATCGTGTTTGATCACATTCGCCATCGCATTCAAGTTCTGTCAAACGTGCGTGTGGTCGGTGATCGCACCCCGCAAGGGTTGGCTAAAAAATATGTCGAGGCGATTGGCGAGATTGAGCGGGTGTCTGAAAAGCTGCTCCGGCCGCTCCCCTCTATCCCCACCAAACGCTGGGGAGTCAATCTAAATGGTGAACGCGGCAAGATCACATCTAACAAAACCCAAGCGGAGTTTGAACAGATGGTGCGTGACGCCAAAGAATATATTGCGGCCGGTGACATCTTTCAGGTCGTTTTGAGCCAACGGTTTGAACGACGCACAGACGCCCATCCGTTCATGGTTTATCGGGCATTGCGCATGCTCAATCCATCTCCCTACATGTTTTACCTCAATTTTGGTGGGATGGACTTCCAGGTGGTTGGCGCCTCGCCCGAAGTGCATGTAATGCTTGAGGACGAATCGGCCGAACTCCGGCCGATAGCAGGCACCCGCAAACGGGGCAAAAACGAACAAGAGGATCAAGAGCTAGAAAATGATCTGATCAACGATCCCAAAGAAGTTGCTGAGCATGTGATGCTGGTTGATCTGGGCCGAAATGACTTAGGCCGGGTGTGTGAATATGGCAGTGTCAAAGTGACTGAAATGATGGTGGTAGAAAAATACAGCCATGTCATGCACATTGTGAGCCACGTAAAAGGGAAAATCGACCCGGAGATGAACGCCTTCTCGCTCATGCGGGCCACATTCCCGGCCGGGACACTCTCAGGGGCTCCCAAAGTGCGAGCAATGGAAATTATTGAAGAACTTGAAGGGCAACGGCGCCATTTGTACGGCGGCATTGTCGGTTACTACAGCTACGATGGGAATTCAGACACCTGCATCGCCATCCGAACCATGGCGATGAAAGGGGACAAAGTGTATATCCAAGCTGGGGCCGGACTAGTTGCAGACAGCGACCCGGCCAGCGAATATCAAGAATGTATCAACAAGGCGATGGCGGTTGTTAAAGCCATCGATTTAGCAGAAGATGGAGGGTTTTAAATAGCCAATCAGCCTAATCAGCACGTTTCACTTTCAGCCCGATCAGCAACCGCTGGTCAGACCGTTATTCTGAAATCCTGATTAAGCCGATAAAGCGCATCAAGCTCATGAACAAAAAACGTGTATTTAGCGGCATTCAGCCGTCCGGTGAATTTACTCTAGGAAATTACTTAGGGGCGACCCGTAACTGGGTCCGGGATCAAGACAAAAAGATCAACTACTTCTGTATTGTTGACCTGCACAGTTTAACAGTGCCGCAAGACCCTGAAGAGCTGCGGCACCAGACTCGGTCGCTGGCCGCCATGCTGATGGCGTGCGGTTTAACGCCAGAAAAAAGCACCATCTTTATTCAGAGCCATGTGAAAGCACATGCTGAAGGGTGCTGGTTGCTAAACACCATCACCCCGCTGGGCTGGTTGCAACGCATGACCCAGTTCAAAGACAAAGCGGCTAAGCAAGAAAGCATCTTGACCGGCCTGCTTGACTATCCCGTTTTGATGGCTGGCGACATTATTTTTTACGATGCGGATGAAGTGCCAGTTGGTGATGATCAGAAACAACACGTAGAATTAGCCCGAGACATCGCTCAGGCATTTAATCATCGCTATGAAGATGAGTTTTTTGTCATTCCAGAACCGTCGATTCCTACGGCCGGTGCTCGGGTGATGGGTCTTGACGATCCGACACGCAAAATGTCAAAAAGCTACGCCCATATTCGCGGCCATGCGGTTCGCATTCTGGATGAAGACAAAGAGATCATGCGCTCTTTCAAAAAGGCGGTTACAGACTCTGACAATGAAATTGTCTTCTCTAACGATCCGGCCAAAGCTGGTGTACGCAACCTGTTAGGCATCTATCAAGCGATCACGGGCAAAGACAACGAAGGGGTTTTGGCAGATTTTGCTGACGCTCGCGGGTACGGTGATTTGAAAGTACGTGTTGGCGAGGCGGTTATCGCAGAAGTTGCTCCGATTCGTGAGCGGCACAAAGAGCTGATGAATGATCCGGCCGAGCTTGATCGTTTCTTGGCCAAAGGTGCAGAACAGGCGGAAGCGGTGTCTCAGCCCAAAGTTGATCAAATGAAAGAGATCATGGGATTGATCGTACCGAAGTAGACAGTTGTCAGTTAGCCGTTCGCAGTTTAAGCACCAACGTTTAAAACTGCGAGCTACTAACTGAAAGCTAAAAAAGGGATTGGCATGAAAAGGCACATTTTTATACTCATCACAACTGTTATGTTTTTAAGCGGATGGCTATCAGCCTGCGCAATTGAGCCGGACATTGTCACGGTTTCTCCATTGCCCACGCTGGCTGCTACCGTGCCTATTCCATTGCCCCCCACCAATATTCCGGCCACATTGGTGCCGACCCACACGCCGCCTCCAGCCACAGAGCCACCTCTAGTCTCTACCGTCACGGCCGAACCAACAGAAACGGCCGTTGTCAATTTTGCAGCAACAGATACCCCCACACCCACACGGTTACCGGGCATTCTGCCAACCCTCACACCCACAGCAATGACTCCCATTGAAGGGGGACAGGGCTTCCCGGGAGAGATTGGCTCAAATGAATTCCGTATCCATTTAGTAGAAGGGATTGCTGATCAAACGATTTTTGCGGCCGTGCGGGCTGATGCCACTGTTGACGTGGGGCTTTTGATTTTCGATGGCAACATCAATGAATTAGCCAAAGATGCGGACCAGTCGGTACAAGATCTGCTTATCACCGCCAGAGCTGATCGCGAAGCGAATTTTAACGATGCGGGCCTGATGGAAACATTGGCTTTTACTCCAAAAGAAGATGGAGATGTCACAGTTGTGGTCACATCATCGGCCGGAGACGAAGGGCGATATCGGCTCTATGCGTTTGACGCGGCCACCGCATCCCCCAATGTGGTTTATAACCAAACGGTTGAACTAGGCAGCGGCCAAGAAACATCCGTTGCGACAAGCTCAAACGGTGGCAAACCGGTCGTCGCCTTTATCAATCCGGTAGACGGCAGCCTGGATGGTCAAATTGTGCTAGCCCAAGACAATGGGGTTGTTCTAACCACATCTAACTATGTGGGGGCCGGATTGTACGAAAGTGCGTTCCATCAACCCCGCACCACAACGGGCTACTCGTTTACTTTTACCAATTTAAGTGGCCAAACCGGATTATTCCAAATCTTGGTTGTCGCGATGCAGGATCCGTTTTAATAGCTGATCAGCATTTCAGCTCGTTCGCATTGCTCACTTTCAGCTAATCAGCAATTGGGTCTAGGCAAACTGGTTCCAATTTAAATCAACTACCTGATTAGCTAATAAAGCTGAAATGCTGACAAAGCTAATCAAACTAAAAACTACCAATGGTACTTGTAATAGATAACTACGACTCGTTCACATACAACTTAGTACAGTATTTGGGTGAGTTAAAACAAGAAATCAAAGTGTTCCGCAACGATCAAATTACGATCGATGAAATCAAGGAACTTGAGCCGGATCACATCTTAATTAGCCCTGGCCCCGGGGACCCGGAAGATGGTGGCGTATCGCAAGATGTGATTCGTGAATTGGGTGGTCAATATCCAATTCTAGGCGTTTGCCTTGGCCACCAGTGCATTGGTAATGTGTTTGGCGGTACGGTCACTCGTGCGCCATCCCTCATGCACGGCAAAGTGTCTCAAATTCATCACAACGGGGATGGGTTGTTCACCGGCTTACCCAATCCCTTTACAGCAACTCGCTATCACTCGTTAGTTGTTGAAGATATTCCTGACTGTTTAGAGGTTACTTGTGTAACCGGTGACGAGATTGTCATGGGTCTGCGACACAAAGAGATGCCGATTGTTGGGGTTCAGTTCCACCCAGAAAGTATTCTGACGGAGGGGGGACACCAGATGCTACAAAACTTTTTAGACGGAATTTATTGAGGAGTTACGATTTGCGATCTTCGGTTTACGACTGAGCCGCCCTCGAACAGTGCTCAATCGTAAATCATCAATCCAAAATCTAAAATCATCAGATGTTAAAACCATATATTGCAGAAGTAATTAACGGCCGTTCATTAACCTTTGATCAAGCCAAAGAAGCGATGACGATCATCATGACGGGCGAAGCAACAGAATCACAGATTGGTGGCTATCTAACCGCCTTACGCATGAAGGGTGAGACGACCGAAGAGGTTGGTGGCAGTGCAGCCGCCATGCGTGAACTGTATATCCCGGTTAAGCCAAAGCCGACCGATGACATCGTTATGGATGTTGTGGGAACCGGCGGTGACGGCCGACATACGTTCAATATTTCGACCACTACAGCCTTTGTTGTGGCAGGTGTGGATGGATACAAAATCGCCAAGCATGGAAATCGTGGCGCCAGCTCGAAAAGCGGCTCGGCCGACGTTTTGATTGCACTTGGGGCTAATTTGGACCTCGGTCCAGACGCTGTAGGCAGCTGCATCGATGAGGTTGATATCGGCTTTATGTTTGCGGTCAAACATCATCCGGCCATGCGCTATGCGATTGGCACTCGGCGCGAGTTGGGGCAAAGAACGGTGTTCAATATTTTAGGACCGCTGACTAATCCGGCCGACGCCAAACATTACATGATCGGGACGTTTGCCCACCATTTATGTGATCAAATGGCAGGCTCACTGCGTGACTTAGGGGCCAAATCCGCCTTTGTTGTACACGGTGCTGATGGGCTGGATGAACTTTCAACAACCGGTGTGAACCAGCTGACCCATTTGTTAGATGGCAAACTTGAAAATATAACGCTTGATCCGGCCGATATCGGTATTCCACATGCGTCTCTCGATGATCTCATCGGTGGAGAACCGGCCGAAAATGCCCAAATTACCCGCGACATCTTGAGTGGCACCCTAACTGGCCCCAAACTTGATATCGTCTTATTAAATGCTGCGGCCGCCCTTTCTACACAAACGCGCGACTTTGCGGCCGGGCTCGCCAAAGCGCGCGCCTCCATCACATCTGGCAAAGCTTTGGCAACGCTGGATGCGTGGATTACGAAAACTAATAGCTAAACCAGCACGCTTCGCTTTTAGCCAATCAGCATTTCAGCTAGACGCTAGCAACGTCCCGGATGAAACAAGCTGACATACTGAAAATGAGCAAAGCGACTGTGCTGAGTGGCTGAGAAACCAACTATGTCTGTACCAAAATATATTCAAGATCGCGGCACTATCCTCGACGAAATCATGCGGTACCACCGCGAAAGATTACCTAAAACCAAAGAGGATGTTTTGCCGGAAACGGTCCGGGCATTATCGATGCTAGCAGAACCACCGCTCGATTTTTATGCGGCATTGACCCAACCTGGTGTTTCGCTGATTGCAGAATGCAAAAAAGCATCTCCCAGCAAAGGGTTGATGGTGCCACACTACGATGCGGTTGAAATTGCAAAAACGTATGAACGTGCTGGCGCCTCTTGCGTGTCGGTATTGACGGACGGCCGCCATTTCCAAGGATCGCTTGAAGATTTACGCGATGTGCGAGAGGCGATCAAACTGCCGATTATTCGCAAAGATTTTATTTTTGATCCCTACCAAGTTTATGAAGCACGGGCGGCCGGGGCAGATTGCATTCTTTTAATTGCGGCCGTTTTAGCCGATGCCACCTTAGCATCACTCATGGTCCTTGCGCACAAATTGAAAATGAATGTGCTTGTAGAGGTCCACACCGACGAAGAGCTAGACCGCATGCTGGCTCTTGACCCCCAACCGAAAATTATCGGGGTGAATAACCGGAATCTACAAACGTTTGAAGTCGATTTTGATAACACCGCTCGTTTGCGAGAAAAGATCCCGGCCCATATCGCAGTTGTTGGGGAAAGTGGCTTGAAATCAGAAGACGATGTAAGGCACATGAAACAGATCGGAGTTGATGCGATTTTAGTTGGCGAAACCCTAGTCAAAAGCAAAAATATGGCGCAGAAAACGAGAGGGTTTGTAAGCGCAGGGCAGTAGCTCACTGACAAATTATTTGAGCTCAAATATCTAACTTGAAATCAATTAGAACGGTGTCATCGGGCCTTTAGGTCTTAGATGGCATCGTTCTTTTGGAAGACAACTTGCGTCTTGGTTCTTATCCAAAACTGAGATTAGGTAGGAATCTGTTGTCAGGCTCACCGCTAGATTCCCACTTTCGTGGGAACAACGCTCTCTTTAGTTACTTTATATTTTTTACTTTGCAGGAATAGTAGGCTGAAACAAAAACGAGGGGTGGGTCGATTACGGTGCTTCTGCGGACATCTCGAGCAGCAATAGTACCGCCTGATCTAAGCTTGAAACCACTCGATTTTTGCGCCGATCACGACGAAGTCCGATCACAGAGTCTACAATTATTGCTAACCGCCTATTGCGAATAACCGCCACACCAAACGCTTTTTCACTTTTAGCATGGGACTCTAGGCGGTTTGCAACTTCAAGAGCTTCTAGGGAAATCGTATCCAAATGCCGCATATCATAAATAGATAGGATCCTATCCGCGTCGCTTTCTAACCGCTCACAGATAGAGTTTTCCCAAGCGGATAACCCTTCTGGAGACCAGGTGGGCAATTTGTAGATATGGATTCCGCTGTCGGGCAATACGGATATTTCGAGTGCTTCTGATTTAACTTGTGACATAGGTCTATACGTACCTAATTATAGTCGGTTCAGAAGCAAATGTGCAATGGAATTCCGGGTTAATTTACTCTTTGATCAATTAATTTTTCCAATCGATCAACGTAGCCCGCTAATGTGCGGAACGCTGTTTCAACAGGAGCCGGTTGAGTCATATCAACTCCTGCCATATTCAACGCATCTAACGGATAGACAGAGCCGCCTGCTTTCAAGAAAGAGAGATAATCTTCGGCCGCATTTGGTGTGCCAGACAAAATTCTGTCGGCCAACGCATGCGCGGCCGCAATGCCGGTTGCATACTGATAAACGTAAAAGCGAGAGTAGAGGTGGGTGTGGAATTGGGCCCATGTAATCCCGATCCGCTCTCGGTCCATCACAACTTCATTCCCATACCCCTCGGCATACAGATCGGCCGTCATATTAATCAAATCTTCGGCAGTAAGAGATCGGCCCGCCTCAACCCGTTCGTGCATGGCGAGTTCTAATCTTGCCAATGTGGGCATAATAAAGAAATAACGATGGAAGTTTGCCATCGCCTCTTCAATGATTGCGATTTGAAATTCAGGGTCTTGATGAGTTTCTAGCAAGTGAGCGCGAACCATCGCTTGATTAAAGTTCGAGGCGGTTTCCGCCGCAAACATACCGTAGCGATACACAGACAAGTTGCCGCTGTTCCAAGTTAAATAGGAATGCATCGAATGGCCCAGTTCGTGAGCCAATGTGCTCATTCCAAAAAGGTCATCGGTGTAGCTCATCATAATAAATGGCTTGGTATCCGGCCCACCGGCCGAAAAAGCACCCATGCGTTTCCCTTTGTTAGGGTAAACATCAACCCAGCGATCTTCTAGACAGCCTGTCCGCATGGTGTTGACATAGGCATCACCTAATGGAGCCATGCCATTGGCAATCATTTCTACGCTTTCTTCAAAAGAAACGACTGGAGGATTATTAGATAGCCCCGCCTTCAAATCATATTCGTGCAGTTGGTCTAAGCCTAAAGCCTTGCGGCGAATGGCCCAATAGCGGTGCCACGTCGGTAAATTGGCTTTAAATGTGTCGATCAGATTGTTAAAAACCGAATGAGGAATAAAACTGCCTGTAAGCGCCATATCAAGCCCACCTTCATAGCGGCGGATACGTGCGGTCGCAACATTACGCTTAATCCCGGCCGAAAGCGCGTTGGCCATCGTATTTTTGTAATCCAGATGGGCATCCGCATAGTTTAAATAGCCGCTTTTACGCACCTCACGGTCTGGGTGTGCAAGCACAGCCCGGATGGTTCCTTGGGCAACAGGATGCTCTGAACCATCACTGCCAATGGCCGGTTTAAAGTTCAAATCCGCATTGGCCAGCACACTGTGGGTTCCGGTCATTGTGGTAAAGGTGTCGTTTAGGGTTCCTAAAACCTGCTCAACCTCGGCCGAGCGCACATGTTGGGCCATTTTTTGCAATTGATCAAAATGGTGAGCATACGGTGCTAAGCGTGGCTCATCCTCCATCCACTCGGCGATCTTCTCGGCCGGAATCGCGATCAATTCTGGATCAGCAAATGCGATTTTAGAAGACAGCTCTCCAACTGTTCCCATCGCTCGACCTCTTCGACCGAGCGCATCCATATCAGTTGTGTCGGCACTTGCGGGCAAACCGCCCCAAACATAGATTTTGCCCATGAGCCGACTCAACTGCTCGCGCAGGTCAAGAAAGTCTGCCAAGATAACGGGGGAATCTGCGAGCAACCCTTCAAAGGTGCTGGCCTCATCGCATAAAGCAACGGCTTCTGCAATCGCAGCCTCCCAAGCCGCCTCATCTGAAAAAACACTTTCCAGATCCCATTTATACTTCGTCTCAATTTGATCGCGCGTTTTTAATTCCATGATTTTCTTTTTAGGCTACTGAATCTTCTTAACTACATCTACCAACCATTCACCATTGCTATGACTATAGGGGAATCTTGGCCGGCCGTTTAAAATTTTTATGGCTCGCTGACGAACTTCCCCTTCAGTAGCGGGATGAATGCTTACAAGCGATGCGATTTCATAAACCAGATCTTCGTTACTCCGCAACGGAGGCACTTCTGCTAGACCCAAAATCGCCCGTAACATGTGGGGGATGGTGTGCAAAATATCAGCCAGCTCAAGCGCATCATGCAACTCGCTGGCCGCTTCAACCGGCCGTTTGGCTTTGGCCAAGCTTTCTCCTAATTGGATCATCGATTGGCAGGCGCCTAAGTAATAGCCCAGATCGTTATTTGTCTCTATTGCAACCGAAAAGTAGCGTTCGGCCGAAGCATAATCCCCCACTAAAAAGGCAACTTCCCCATGGATTTGATAAATCAATGCCAAACCCCATGCTTGGCCCATGTTGCGCAGGATCACTTCTGCTTCTTCTAGAACTTTGATCGCTTCTTCATATCGGCCGGTTCGACCAAAAATCGTCCCCATATTGTTTAGGGTAGAAACTTTAAATACAAGATTGTCTTCGTTTGAGTCGAGCGTTAAGTTTTCTTCTAAAAACGCCATTGCCCGCTCTTGGTCACCGGCGGTTGAAAAGATATTTGACAAGAAGTTATGCGACATGGGGATCTCAAGTGGATCATTGATTTTCCGAGAAATCGCAACCGCTTTGTTGAACGTCTCGATCGCTTCAACCCCTTGATTTAAGCGCATATGCATCAATCCCAATCGATTGAGCAACCGGACGCGTAAAATCGAATCGGGAGGAATATCTGCAGAAACTAGAGCAGCGGTAAACTCGTTGACACCCATCGAAAATCGGCCAGACATATGAAAATACAGCATCATCCCGTCGGCCGCTTTGTCGATCAAATTCAGACGATTGTGTTTAATGGCGTTTTGCCACATTTTGCGCACATTATCTAAATCCCCACCCACGTCTTCGATTAGCTCTTTGTGTTTAAAACTGCTCATGTCTGGGGCGATCTCGACCAAGCGGTCGTTATAGTATTCAGCATGAGCTAGGCTGATCGAATCATATTCGGCCGCATCTTTTAACAACATCTCGTATCCGTACTGGCGCAAAATAAGATGCAGGTCGTAGCGATTACGGCCGGTCAGGCGCAGGAGTGACTTGTCTAACAGACGGCCGAGAGACATGAGATCTGCCCCAGCAATGCTTTGAGCCGCCTGGCGAGAAAATCCACCTCTAAAGACAGACAGCCGTTTAAAGATTTCTTGATCCTCGGCTTCTAATGCACCCACCGAATATTCGCAGACTGCCCGTAGACTTTTATGCCGGTCAGGGACATCACTACGCGATGTTTCGAGCAGGTTCATCCCGCTCGTAATTTCATCGGCAATTTCTGAAATCGAGAGCATCGTGGTCCAAGAAGCGGCCAGCTCGAGAGCCAATGGGAACCCGGCTACCATTTGGCAAATTTTGTTGGTGGCGATTAAATCCGCCTCTGCCACAACATATCCCGGACTTGAGCGCTCAACACATCCCAAAAACAGATCGGCCGCATCAGAATTCATCACCTCGCCAAACTCATCAAATTCACTACTTGGCAAGCCGTTTAACGGATAAAGCTGCTCCCACTGCAAATTTAGCCGTTCCCGGGTGGTAATAATCATGTTGATGCGGGGAGCTTGACTTAAAATTTCAGCGACTAAGTCACTCCCTTTTTCAATCAGGTTTTCGAAGTTATCTAAAATCAGCAGCAAATTCTGAGTTTGTAAATACCCGATAATTTGGCTTTGTGCGTCTTGGCTACCGGAGAGCTGTAGGTTTAATGATTGAGCGATAACTTGCGGGATATCGACCGCTCGAGCCACCGGAGCTAGCGGGACGTAAACGACCCCATCCTCGAAATGATTGTCAGATTCAAACCGGCGGCCAACCTCAACCGCAAGCCTTGTTTTCCCGATCCCACCCGGCCCAAGCAGGGTTACAAGGCGAGAGTTGCCGTTACTGGCTAATTCATGAACCTCGTCGATCTCAGACACCCGGCCGATAAACGGGGTTGGGTTAAGGGGCAACGTAGATCGAGCTTCGCTACGGACCGGTTTGGGCGGTGCCGCTCCTGTAATCTGCGTTTCTGCTTGTTGTGGGAAATAATGATTGATGAGCGGTTGCGGCGCGATATAACCAGATGCGTCTAAAAACTCCCGCAACCATTCTTCGTCCACTTTTCCACGTTCAATTAGAACTTCACACAGGCGTTCAATTTCTTCGCGCTCTTTTGGAATATGCCCCTTGCGCCAATATTCAATGGGAGATCCCCCATCGCGGCCGATGGCATAGCCGACCTCATCCTGAACAATAGAAATATTTTTATGTTCAAGAAGGCGAATTTGGTAAATTGCTTCAGTTAGTAATTGTGCAAACTTGTCTGAGGATTGAGCCATAGTTTAAAAATGAATCTTTGAAGGTTGACTTTTTAATGCGGCCGAAGATTAAATACATTGCAAAGTAGGAATACGCTTCTTTTCGTAGGGTCTATATCCCAAAATTTAATCATCAGCTGGAAGGAATTTTACAGTTGAATTCTGCCTACATTTTACTGGGGATTTGCATGCAAGCAACCGAGCAAGTTTATATCAAAAAGAATATCCGAAGAATAAAGCGTGTAAAAGCCCAAAATTAATTATGGATGTTCTATATATTCCTTCCTTATCCCTACACAAACCAGTAAAATCCCTCAATGGACCCTAAGTTAAAACGTCTTTTCCTCAATTCTGCTGCAGCAGTTTGGGTCAACAAATATGGACTGTACCTACTTGTTGTTTTTCTGGCGTGGTTCTTAGGACGCTGGCATTTTCGTGAATTTGAAAGCCAAATCCATTATCAAAGAGAGATCATCACCCCAGATGAACTGTATTGGGTTCTACAAAGCCTTCAATTTAGACACGCTTTAATCCAACGAGATTGGCACGGACTTGTCCAGTCGGCTCACCCTGGCATTATTACGATGTGGCTCGGTTCGATTGGAACCACAATCAAACTTTGGCTCAACCCCGAATTACAGGAAGAAGTTGCCTGGCTCATTCAGCAAGAGTGGGTTCTGCCTCAGTCCGGGGAACTGTCTAACCGGCTATACCCATTTCTCGCCCCCGGCCGGAACGCGCTACGTTGGTTGGTAGCAGGGTTGTGGCTGGCTATTTTCCAACTGCTCCGAGAAAGATTGGCGAGCAAACTGGTCTTATTTTTCACACTCTTCATCCTAATTACAGATATGTGGATTGTGGGGCTAACCAATATTTTGCACGTCGATGGATTGCTGGCACTCTTCTGCACCATCACGCTGCTCCTCGTTTTGCCGAAAAACGACACTGAACTTGGATGGTATTCTCCACGCCGCTACATTTTGGCCGGTTGCACGCTGGCGTGTGCGATTTTGTCAAAAGTGCCGGGGCTCGTTCTGCTTGGCATCGTTCCGGCCGTGCTTATCGGCCAGCAACTCCTCATTTCAAAGCGGTATTCATTTGCATCAAAATTTAAAGGGATTAGGTCTCTCGGCTTGGTTCTGCTCGGCTGTCTTGGCACCTTCGCGCTCCTCGCCCCGATCGTCTTTATCGACCCGGCCTTCGTTTTTGACAACGTTTTTGTCTTAAGCAGTCGGGAAATCGGGTTCACTGCCCCAACCTTCTTCTTTGGACGCGTTACAGAAAATCCCGGGGCTCTTTTTTACCCGCTCACTATTTTGTTTCGCCAGCAAATCTTCGTCACCATCGGGCTAATTATTCTTGTGGTCCAAACAATCCGAAACCGGGGTGAATCAAACAACTGGATATTTGCAGCAACCAGTATCCTATTTTCGGTTCTCTTTTTGTTCGGCCTACTCATCTCTGATCGAGAGTTTGCCCGATATGCGATACCGATTTTTATGGTTGTAAGTCTGGTTGGGGCGATCAGCGTGTCAAATTTTGTTGCAGACTCGAATCGATATTTTCAAACCACTTGGTACTTGGAGCCAACGTTTTTATTTGGCTTAGCCCTCGTATTTTTAGCCTTTATCCGCGTCGCTGGCCGGTTAGACCCGTTTGTGTTCACCAATCCGCTTGTCGGAGGAAACCGTGTTGGGCCAAGGCTAATGCTAACGACTTGGGGGAGCCAGCACAGCAGCGCGGCCGCCTTTTCTGACAGCATTCCCGGCAACGACAAAACCATCTTTACAGACAATATTCCGGGCAGCGCCCCATTTGTCAGTCTTGACCAGCGCAGCGTGTTTTTATTAACCGAAGAGACGGCCCGTATCATTAAGCCGCAAGACATCGTTATCTTATCAAGGGAAAATCAGCAGCTCAATCCTGAAAGATGGCAGTCGCAAATCCCACAGGCGGGCACAAAAATAATTGATCGGATCCCGGCCGGTCTTGAACCGGAAGCGGCGTTTGAATCAGGCGGACAGCCACGGGTATCTGTCTATTCAAATTTTGATCCAGAAACGTTAAATCTGGGACTCACACGGATAGAAAACAACACGCTCTACTTTGGTGCAGGGCTCGCCATGCTCGAATCAACCCTCATTAAGCCCGACGATGACTTTAACGTGTACCTGTATCTGCGCTGGAAAACAAATCTAATTAATGGTGAGGCCCCGATAGAAGATGGCAAATTAAAGCTTTCGATTACAGATCAAACGGGGCATGTTTGGGTAGAACGGGAAGACCAGTTAATCGATATTGAAGATCGGCCGTCACGAGCATGGACAGTTGGCAGAGAATATTTAACCGTGCATGCATTGCCGCTGGCGAGCGACATGCCGCCTGAAAATTTTCAGATTAATGCCAGCTATTTTTCGGCCGATGGGAGCTTGACCGGGATCGGAAACGAATTCAGAAACTTTATCGGGGTTTCGGCCGAGTTAGCCAGCTTGCAGGTTGAGCTACCCGACCCGCAACCGCCGGTAGCCATCCCTGAAGAAAGTGATTTTTACCGAGCAAACGGCATCCAAGCGGTGAATGCGTTACCGGCCGAAATCGGTCAGGGAGAGCGGTTCCAACCGGATATTTGGGTGCGGTATGGGACAACACTGCAAGACGGCCAATCGCTTACGCTCAACATCGGCTCAGAAACTTTAATCTACCCGCTCGACACAACCGGCTGGCAAGATGGGTATGTCTATCGCCTACGACCCGAATGGCGCCTGCCGGCCGATTTTCCCCCCGGCACCTATCCGTTAAAACTGAACGGGATCGAGATTGGGGAGACAACGGTTCGGCCGGTTGCGCGCAACTTTGAACTGGACACCACAATCAAACGACGCAACATAAAAGTGGGTGATATTGGGCAAATCCACTATTTCGAGCTAAACAGAGAAACAAATGAAGCTGATCTCGTTTGGGAGCTAAAAGAACTCACATCACTCAACTACACCCTGTTTATTCACCTGCTTGACGAAAACTTTAATATTTTGCATCAATCCTACCGTCAACCCGGCCGACCCACGAGCCAAACGGTTGCGAATGAAATTTTATCCCTCAGCCAACCCTTGCCACCCGACCTCATAGCTGAAGCACATTATTTGGTTGCGGGGCTACAAAACCCATCCACCGGGGTACGGCTACCCGTAACTAATTTGGCAGATGGGACTGAAAACCCCGCCAGACATATCGAAAACGCCTTAAAAGAGGAAAATGAATAGGGCAATTGGCGCACGCAAAACATTGCTGCTGTGCGCAGTGTTTGTCACGACCTTCGTTTCAAGATTAGGAGCCATCGGCCGGTACGTAACCCCAGATGAATATGCGTGGGTTTTCCGGTCGATCCGGTTTAGGCACGCCCTACTAAGCGGCAATTTGGCAGAAACAATTCAGGCACCACACCCTGGCGTAATCACAACATGGATAGGGACAATCGGGATTCAGCTAACGCTCCTGTTCAACCCTCAATCGGCCGACAGTTTGGCTACCGCGCAAAAGCTGGCTTGGGCACATACCCAATCTGGGGAAGTCTACACCCACCTCATCCCTTTCTTAACCGGCAGCCGAATCACGCTCATTCTCATATTTTCGGCCGGGCTCACGCTGATCGCATGGTTGCTTGCAAAACGGACCAGCCTAACCGTTGCCGCAATCGGGGTTGGCTTTGTAGCTCTGGATCCATGGATCAGCGGCCTGTCTGGGCTGTTGCACGTAGACGCGTTGATGAGCCTCTTTTGCCTTATCGCCATACTCATCCTCCTCACGGCCGATGAGCTTTCTCCAAAGCATTTAATCGCAACAGGCGTCGCCACATCATGCGCAATTCTCAGCAAGTTGCCTGGGGTTTTACTTCTTGTTTTCATCCCTGCGCTTCTGCTGGCTATCCAAATTTACAAACATGAATTTCAGCCTGGCACACTGGTCAAACAAGGACTGTGGTGGCTTGCCGGTCTCATCCCTGCCCTAATTTTGCTGTTACCCGCTTTAGTAGTTGCCCCCAACGCGGTTTTACAAACGATTGTTGAAAACAGTAACCAAGAGATCAATATTCAGGCGGCTACATTTTTTATGGGCGAGTCCCGGTTTGAAGTCGGCCCTCAATTTTATCCACTGGCCCTGTTTATTCGTTTGTCACCAATCACAACCCTCGGGTGCATCATAGGGCTTTGGCAACTGGCGACCCAAAAACTGTCCCGAAACGCGCTATTTTCTATCACAACCTTGGCTCTCTTTTCGGTTCTCTTTGGGTGTGGGATGGCACTTTCATCTAGGCAATTTACCCGCTACATGTTACCCGTTTCGATCCTCATCACTTTGGGTGCAGGTTTAGCCGTTGGCAATCTTTACGCCAATTTTAAACAGTCGGTTGGGGCAAAATGGATAGCGGTCACGTTTGCAGCCCAGTTTTTATGGATGGCTTGGCTCTGGCCAACGCCGCTTGCGGCCGCCAATTTGTTCACCGGTGGGCCGTGGCAGTTGCATAATCAATTGCCGGCCGGTTGGCAAGATGGGGCCAGTCAAGCCGCAAGGCATGCCAGTCAACTGTCAAACGGGCAGTCACGTCGACTTTTCACCACCAATGTCCCGGCCGCCGCCTCGTTTTATGCGGGGCCAATCTATCGCCTGTCAGAAGAAACCGCGAACCTGATTCGAGAAAACGACCTGATCATAATTGACCAAAATCAAGCGCAGCTCAACCGGCCGAATTTTGTAGAGCAATACCTCAACGACGGCCACAAACTGCTGCACACCGTACGCACAGGCGGGGTTGATACAGCCTGGCTCTTGGCAGCCCGACCGAGTCAGCTAAATGTCTTGGCAAATCAGGCCGATGTGCGTGCAGCTGCCCCCATTTCACTTATACATGCAGCCATCTTTCAAATTCCAAATCGAGCAGAAATTGTGGTTCAAACCAATTGGCAAAGTTCGGCCGGACAAGATTACAACATGGTGATCTACGCTAAAGACGGCCAAGACAACGTTTGGTCAACGGTCGAGTACAAACTTGTGGGGAATTCGGGATTACCGGCCGAACATTGGTCACCAGAAAAAACCGAAGAGCACTTCGCGACCCTCTCGATGCCGCCAGCCACTCCTCCCGGAGAGTACGAAATCGCAATCGAGCTGTTTGACAGTTCAGGCAATCGATCCGGCCTATTCACAACCGACGGCCGGTTTTTGGGCAGTCAAAGCACTCTGGTTACACTCCACTACACCCCGCCCCAGTCAGAGCAAGTTGAGTTGCCTGAAAACGCAATCCCGCTCTCAGCACCGCTTATCGCAACGACCAGCTTGCCCACCACCCTTAAACAAGGCTCTACGGCTGCTCTCAACCTGTGGTGGGAACATACCGATTCAACCGAAGGCACTTTAGACTTCCAGCTAAAAATCGGGGAGTCTGTCTTATCCAGCCCGATAAATGTTGAAAATTATCAAACGGGCAAGGTGTATAGGCACAAGCCAAAGTGGCGCATTCCGGCTGATTTTCCGCCCGGCGAATGGCCCCTCTCATTGGGACTTGCCCCATCTGACCAACCAAACGATTTTAGCGAGATTGGCATGATCACTATTGAAGCTGAAAACCGCAACTTTAGTTTGCCCGTTGGCACAGAGCCGATCAACATCCAATTTGGAACGCTCGGCCGCTTACAACAGGCACAGGCAACTGTCTCTGATCAATTGAATCTGTCTCTCACTTGGCAAGCGTCCGAAGACAGTAGCGTTGACTACACGATGTTTGTTCATGTCAGAGACGATCAAGGAAATGTGATTGACCAAATAGACCGCCCTCCAGCAAAATCAACCGCTGCTTGGGTCACGAACGAAGTAATCGTAGATCAGCTATCTTTTGAGGCAACCGACGAAGCCGTTGAAATCGCAATCGGTCTGTATGATCCAAATTCGGGTGAACGGATTCCCGTTTTTTCAGCAGATGGTACCCCCCTGCCAGATCGACAGTTTATTGTAGACGTTTCAAACAGATGATTACCGATCAGCTCATTCTTCAGTTTGGCTACCTTGGGCTTTTTTTAGTCTCGGCCGTCGCAGCATCCATCATCCCTTTTTCGAACGAAATACTAGTTGTTGCCATGCCCCCGTTAGGGTTTACACCATGGATCGTGGGGCTGGTTGCAACCTTTGGCAACTTGGCCGGTGCCTTAACCATGTATTGGATGGGGTTTAAAGGGATCGACTATGTCGTTGAGCGCTACAATATCAATCAACAGCGGCTAGAAAAAGCAGAAGCCTGGTTTCAGTCATGGGGAGCGCCATCCTTGCTTTTGGCCGGTCTGCCAATCATCGGTGATCCGATTTGCTTGGCGGCCGGTGCGGTACACATGCGGATGCCTAAGTTTTTGGCTTGGACCTTTGTGGGCAAAGGATGGCGCTATATTTTGATTTTAGGAGCGGTTGAATGGATTTCGAGCCTCATTCAAGGCTAATCGCATTCAAATTGAGCCTTTAACCGTAAACCCAACCTACCACAAGCGGTGTCAAAAACGACTCCAGCAAAGCGGCAATTAAGAATAGTGGGACCCCAAAGCCAACCATAATGCGGAAGAAGTCGGCCGCATGCTGTACCCACACTTCGGACAACGGTTTGTTTGGCTTGGTAGGAGCAATTACCGAGGCATGCCAACGCAGTGCGGCCGCGGTCACAAGCAGCAAAATCGGGAGCTCTACCCAAGCATGTGGCAGCACTGTCGCCCCAACAAATACAAATGGATTTTCACCTACTAATGCAAACTGAGTTGTGACAAAAGCGATAATCGCCCACGGCAACATGTAGATCAAGATGGAAGAGACGCCAAATGTAAATGAGCCTAAAATCACAAGCAGCAACACCGCTCTGATATTGTGTGAAAAGATAAACACGGGCAAATTCGTAAACATCTCTTGCATCACAGAGATGTTGGCCCGTGTTTGTTCGCTACGCAAGCTGAGCAACATTTCTTCCGGCAAACGTACGTTAAATGCGGTAACTATCCCTGCCAAGCAGGCGATCACGAGCATAAACAGCAGCACTACAATCGGAATCCGCAACTCACGAATCAGGCTAAACGTCTGCTTATACCACCCACGCACACCGATGTTGGGTGAATCAGCCAAACGCAAGTCTCGGCCGACAAAGCGACGGGCAAAATAGCGTGGCACCCAACGCACATTCATAAAGTCTAGATTGCGCCCTAACAGATTTTCACGATCAAATATATGAATCCCGATCCTGATAAAAATAAGGGTAATCACAAACACAAAGAAAATGATCCACCACAGCGCAGAATAGTTTTCAAAAACAAGTAAGAACGCTTCCCCTTGCAAAATAATCGAAACCGGAACAATGATAAAGCTGGCAAGCATGTTGGCCGCCCGAGTACTTGTTGTTTGGCTCGAGACGATAATAGCCGCGGCCACCATCATAAACGCCTGAACCGTAGTTAGAACAACCACCAGCAAAATAACCGTTGGTTGCAGCGGGCCAACCACCACAGTTACCCCCAAGGCATAAGTCGCAATTCCCACATAGCTGGCCATAACCGGCGGCAACACGGCCGCCATTAGCTTACCTATAAACAGCTGTCTGTTTGTCAGCGGTGTGGATAGCAGTGGCTCTAAACTCTTCCGCTCTTTTTCCCCCACAAACGCCTCTAAAGCAATTACTAACGAGAATGAAGTAGGAAAGAAGCCAACAACTAAAAGCAAAATCGGCAAAGCGCGTTCACCAATAATGGCTGAATCATAACTCTCAACCAAACTACTCATCCAGCCCGCAACAACCGTCATCGCCCCCGGAAAGAGCAAGGTAAGCCCTGCAATCGGGATCACAAGTCGCCAATCTCGTAATGTGTCTTTAACCTCACGCCGGGCAACAATCATAATCATTTTGAAGGCGTGAATAATTTCGTTCATACTTTTTAATTTCATTGTTTTTAGCTCAGCTCCAAACTTGATTCGCGTTCATCTTCACGAACAATGCTCAGATAAATTTCTTCAAGCGATGGGGTTATTTCGCGCAATGTCACCGTTCCCAAACCGTATCCTGCCAAAATTTGGACAAACCTTGGGTTGTCAAAAATAGGATTGGTTGTGCGATACCGGATCGTCTCTTCACCAACTTCCTCAATTTCCACATCCGGCAGCTGTCTTTGCAGCGAGTCGATCGGTAGCTTGATCAAACGATCGGCAGTTAGCTCCATCAAACGGTCACCAGAAAGCTGTCTTCTCAGCTCTTTGGCGGTGCCTTGAGCCACAATCAGCCCATCATTGATAATCGCAATGCGATCTGCAAGTTTTTCCGCTTCGTTCAAATTATGGGTTGTCAAGATGATCGCGCAGTTATCTTGGCGCAGCTCTTGAATCGCCGCGCGTACCTGCCGTGCACTGTGGGGGTCCATTGCGGAAGTCGGCTCGTCTAAAAGCAAAACGGGCGGATTATGGAGCATCGCTCGGATCAAGCCCGCTTTCTGCTTCATCCCTTTTGAAAATCCTCCCAAACGACGATGGAGCGCATCTTTCATGCCAAATCTTTTATAAAGCAATTCTGCGCGCTGTTCAATTTCACGATTAGACAAACCGTATAACCGGCCGTAGAAGAGTAAATATTCAAGACCGGTCATCCGTTCGTACAGTCCAGGCTGCTCCGTAATCATGCCGATTGAGCGTCGAACATCATCTGCTTCTTTGACCGTATCTTTGCCATTGACCGTCACAGTTCCGGCCGTCGGGGCCAAAATTGAGCTAATCATTCGAATTGTAGAAGTTTTACCCGCCCCATTCGGCCCCAGCAATGCAAGAAGCTCCCCTTGCGCAACAGAAAAGGTGATCCCTTTCACAGCTTTAAAGTCATCGTATTGTTTTACAAGATCTCTAGCCTCGATCATATTCATTTAAATTGTTATGTGTGAAGGACCAACTCTAGGTTTGAGATTAGATTTGGTGCAAGCACAATAGGATTCATCACAGCAAGGGCTAGCTGTCTAATCTGTAAACGAGCAAAGCCATTGAGTCTATCCACAAAGGATAAACCAATTGTTGGCGACCTCTCTTAAGTTTGTTATCACGAAAACGAAACGTTAATTCTATTGCTAGTCAGTGACCAAACAAAGATCACAACATAGGCTAATCAGCACAGTCGCTTTAGACGTCGGCCGTCTAAAGGGCTCTTTTTTGATATTGGTGACGTATCCCTACCATGCAGACGACCACAATCAACACCAAGCCGGGCAAAGCGTTGACACTGCTATTTTGTGTTGCCAATTCTAACCCCAAGCGGCCGACAGCAAACCAGCTCAATCCAACAAGCAATCGGTCAACCTGAGCATTGTTCTTGCTCCATCGGCGGCCGAAGATCAAAAAAAGAACCCCGATTAGATACCAAATGGCTCCTACAAAAAATAGCGGAAAATATTGTTCAAACTCGAGGTAATCAGGAAGCCGATAAGCCACATCAATATAAATCGCTCCAATCCCCCGGTAGGGTTGCCCATAAAATTGCTGACTTAAAAAGTTTCCCCACTGGATTAAGCTGGAGCCAGCCAAAAGGCCAATCACCGCTTTTAAAAAGATCGGGGTCAGAGAGCCGTTCTTCCACCAACTACGCCAGCATATCCACACCGTTACAAAAACAATCGCCCCCCAGATGTTTAAGCCACCCCAATTTAGATCAAAAATCAAAATCGGGTTTGAAAAATAATCTGATGATGAACCTATCCCTTGTGACAAGGAGATAGGTGACAGATAGAAAATGTCAAAAAGGCGGGCTCCAAATAATCCCAGGAGCAAGATTGTCAGCGGCCGGTGAAAGATCTTATGCTGCTTCTGATCCCATGAGGGAAACGGCAGAGAAAAGGCAACCCCATACCCGATCACAAAAGCGATTATTAAATAAACGCCTGACCAGTAAATGTCATATAGCTGAAAAGGCTCTACCAATAATCGGTCCAAGCTCCAGCCGGTAACCAGATGAACCATATACCCACTTAATCCAAGAATATGTAAGAGGGCAAAACAGGCTAACCAACTATTTTTTGTTTGCACAGACGCTTCAAATGGCCGCATTAATTCTCCGGCTTAGATGGGTTTTTGAGCTGATGGAAAACGCTAACAAATCGCTGGCCAACGGTGAACCAAGCCAGCGGTGCAACGATAAGCATTGCCAAATCAAGCTGCCCTAAAATCATCAAGTTCACAATAACTAAATATCGCTCCAGTCGGCCGAAAATGCCAACTTTCCCGTCAAGTTTTAAGACTTCAGCCCGTGCTCGAATATAACTCACCATCAACGAACCTGTGATACCGGCAAACGCAACAATGACCATCATCTGGTTCTGCTGAAAGTAATAATAGGCAATGATTCCACCGAACAGGATGATTTCAGAGACTCGGTCAAGGGTCGAATCTAGAAAAGCGCCGAATTCGCTATAGGGCTGTTTCATTTTTCTTGCCAGAGCACCATCTATCGCATCAAGTGGCGCTAGCAGAAGCAACGTTAAACCGGCCGCCGTCACTCCGCGTTGTAGCAAAAACCCGACCGCTATAAAGTGCCCCAAAGTCCCCGCAACAGTCACCATATTGGGCGTCACACCAAGCCACATAAACAGTGTGAGCAAAGGATCAAACAGTGGATCCATTAGATCTCGGGCCCACTGCGTAAAATCAAATTTAGTGTTCTTCTCTTCCGACATTTTCCTTAAATTTCATCTAAACGGAATCCCCAGAAAGGGACCTGCATCTCGTCTGCAGTTAGGCCTCCATGAGAGCCGGCCCGCAAAAACAAATCAACGTTTGGATCAGATTGATCGATCATCAATCCCCCATCCTCTACTAGCAAGTTGATGTCTCCCAAGCGCCGCGGAAATGCATCCATAAACGGAGCCTCTCCATAAAGTCCGTTTTTAAGCATATCCTCACGGGTTAAGCTCACAACACGATCCCCTAGTTGAGCCTGAATAAGCTCTTGAACGGCCGCATGCTCTTCATGCTGTGCATACCAGTAAGGCACCCGATTACCGCCAGCCCCTGTCAAAATCAGCCGTTTGTGGATTTCTGGGTAATCTATCAGGCGAATATGTTTCTTCGAATCTAAATTCACTTGCCCATGATCAGCAACCAGCAAGACAACTGTCTTTTCTCGCGCGGCCGGAGATAGTCCATGAATGAGTGTATTTTCAATCTCATTCAAACAGGAGAGCAATTCGGCTTTTACGGCCGGATGGTCCGGCCCATGCAAATGGCTCAGGGTGTCTATATTCGGCCAGTAAGCGACATTAACCAGAGGTCCAGATTTGGTCTCAAGTTGGTTTTTGATTTGCCACATCATTTCTGGAAAAGAAATAATTCCGATCTTCTCTTGCACACCCCGGCCGTGCATTTTGCTCAAAGCTGAATGGACGATTTCCCTCCCCTTTAGATCAACAGTCGGAACCCCGGCCGCTGCAAATTGCTCTGCGATCCCCGGTGCAGCCAAATATTTTTCAGGTTCAAAACCGGCATCAACCATCGCATCCCGCTGTCGCAGATACAATGGATGCAGGTTAATCATGAAGTTTACGGCATTAAAGTCCGGATCCAGCAAACGTAACCCGACAAGGCCGTGTTGCCCCGGTGCATGTCCTGTCCAAATTGCTGAAAGCGCATTTACTGTTGTTGAAGGAAACACAGAAGTGATTGTCTCCTTTACTACCGCCTTTTCACCCAGCTGCAGGATTTGAGGGTGATCGTCTATCAGATTTTGCCCCATCGCATCTAAGATGATTAAAACGACTCGTTCAACATCACCAGAAGCTTTCAGTGGCTCGATCGCTGCAGCAGGCAACGAAGGCAGCCCTTTGAATGGAATATCCAACAACTCAGCAATTGTTGCGCCGATATTCGCTATTGTCCGACCATCT
Source organism: Chloroflexota bacterium (assembly GCA_020628815.1). GTDB lineage: Bacteria > Chloroflexota > Anaerolineae > Promineifilales > Promineifilaceae > WTJY01. Next base: position 45,514 of record JAHDEN010000028.1, read on the forward strand.
GCTTTCCCAAACCCATAATCAGGATATACTAATTTTTCCTTCCAGCCTGTCATCCTCTAGTTCTCCTTTTGGTCATTTTTAACTCGACAATATATGTTCATTAGTGCAATAATTTTAGCAAATCAATTCGTATTTTAAACGTAACAGCAAATGGAATATAAAATTCACGGAACAACGCTTCAAACTTTAGACTTAATTTTAGAACGTGGAGAGTCAGTATTTACTGAATCTGGGGGGATGGCATGGATGACCGGCAACATCGCCATGGAAACAAACACAAAAGGGGGTGTACTAAAAGGGTTAGCCCGCACATTTTCTGGCGAATCTATGTTTCTAACTACTTACCGCTGTGATGGCACCAAAGCATTGGTTACATTTACCCCAGAAATGCCAGGCAGCATCATCCCCATTATTTTGAACGAGGGGGAAAGTCGAATTTGCCAAAAAGACGCATTCATGGTTGCTGAAAGTTCTGTCAAGCTTGATATTCATTTTCGCAAAAAACTCGGTGCTGGCATATTTGGCGGCGAGGGATTCATATTGCAAAAACTAACGGGCCCGGGTGTTGCTTTTGTTGAAATTGCTGGCGACGTTCGCTCATACGAATTGACGGAGGGGCAAACGCTGAAAGTTGATCCAGGTCATATCGCCATGTACGAACCAAGTATTTCGTACGATATTTCTAGAGTAACCGGTGTCAAGAATATTTTATTTAGCGGTGAGGGTTTGTTCTTGGCAACTTTGACCGGCCCCGGCCGTGTTTGGCTACAGAGTTTGCCAATATCAAATCTAGCAGCAAAACTTGCAGCATACATTCCGTCTAAAAAATAAAACCAGTGCTGCGTTGTGTGTCACGGTGGGATTTCGGTTAGGTGATGGTTGAAACACCACTAGCATGCCCAACAAAAAAAGGCCGGAGAATTTTTAAATTCTCCGGCCTTTTCTTTTTTAGCTGTTACTCAGATTATTTAAGTGAGCTAGCTAGCCCTGACATCTGAGCCGCAACGCTGTTATCAACAACCTGATCTCCTACACGAACGATCAGTCCGCCAAGGATGTCTGGATTTACGTTAACTTCAACACTGTCAGCATTGAGTGATTTTTTAACTTTTTTCAGTTCAGCATCAGTCAATGGTAATGCGCTGGTTACGGTAGCTGCGCCACCGTCAGCAGAAACACCATCTGGAACTTTTGAGAAAAAGTCAGAAATCAATGAACGTTGTTTCTTCT
>JAHDEN010000224.1 GCA_020628815.1 Chloroflexota bacterium
GGGTGCGGATTGTTAAAAAAGATCAGCTAGACGGAAACACGGCGCAAACGCCGGGTATGCAGCGGATGGCGGCGATTACGGCTGAATCGGCCGGAGCCAGCAAGATTTGGGCCGGTACGGTTGGGATTGATGCAGGTGCCAAAACCGGTGCGCATCACCATGGTGAATTGGAATCGATCATTTACGTGGTAAGCGGCAAAGCGAAGATGCGCTGGGGTGATAATCTTGAATTTGTGGCGTACGCAGAGGCGGGGGATTTTATTTTTGTCCCCCCTTTTGTGCCGCATCAAGAAATGAACGGCAGTGAAGATGAACCACTACAGTGTGTGCTGGTGCGGAATGATCAGGACCCGATTGTGGTGAATTTGGATATTCCTTCGGTAGATGAACCGGAAGAGGTTATTTGGGTTGATCCGCATCATCCGAATTAGTTTTAAACACGTAGGCGCGGAGAGTGCGGAGATTCAGGCTTCTCTGTTGGCGTAAAGTTCTAGATAGCCGCAAAGAGTACATCGATAAGCATCAATATAGAATTTCTTCTTTTCTTGATTAGCTTTTCTGACTTTGCCAGAAATTGCCTCGGCAATACTCCTCGCAGTTATTCTATCGCCCGAATACCAAGTACCTTCGCGTTTCGACTTTTCTCCAGTATCTGGCAAATAACCGATCTCCATTGGCCCAGAGCAACGTAGACAGACTGGATTTTCTTTTTTACTGGTCATGACATCACCTCTTTTATTTTTTATACCTTTACGAGTGTAGGCGATTTTTGATTCTGTAGCATGTAGAGATAGTTGTTTTTCACCGATACGGAATTTTATTAAGACACAGATATTTTTATGGCAGTTGTGGCTTAAACACTTACAACTTGCAACCTGCCACTTGAAAAACTTATGACAAAATTAACCCCTATTCAATTAGAAGTTTTATGGAACCGGCTGCTGTCTGTGGCGAATGAGCAACAAACGACGCTGATCAGAACGGCGTTCAGCACGATTGTGCGGGAGTCGTTGGACTTGGCGTGCGGTGTGTTTGATACGCGTGGGCAGATGATCGGCCAGTCAATGACCGGTACGCCGGGACATATCAATCCGATGGCGACGGGAGCGATCCATTTTTTGAAGGCGTTCCCGCCTGAAACGTTGTCGCCAGGAGATGTACTGGTGACGAATGACCCGTGGCTCACGGCCGGGCAGGTGAATGACTTTACGGTGATGTCACCGGTGTTTCGGGGGGACAAAATTGTGGGGTATTTTGCCAACTGCTGTCATGCGCCGGACATCGGCGGCCGAATTTTGTCGGCCGAGGCGCGCGAGGTGTTTGAAGAGGGACTTCAAGTACCGATCATGAAGCTGTTTGATAAAGGGGAACCGAATAAAGTTCTGTTCGACATCATCCGAGCCAATGTGCGCACACCGGATGAGACGGTGGGGGACCTGTATGCGCAAACAGCGAGTAACGCGGTGGGTGCGCGCAGTCTGCTCCAAATGATGGACGAGTTTGGCTTGGAGACGATTGATCCGTTGGCAGACGAGATTATCGCCCGTTCAGAAAAGGCACTGCGAGACGCCATCAGTAAAATACCAAACGGCCGCTATGAGCATGAAGTTTGGAGCGACGGATTTGAAGAGCCACTGCTCTTAAAAGTGGCTGTGATTGTGCGGGATGATGAAATCGATATCGACTTTGATGGCTCGTCGCCGCAGAGTTCGCGCGGGATCAATGTGGTCCTGAACTACACCAAAGGGTATGCGAGCTTTGCGGTCAAAGCGGCGATCAGCCCAGAGGTCCCCCACAACGAAGGGGCTTTCCGGCCGGTAAATATTACAGCGCCTGAAGGGTCGATTTTAAACTGTAAACGGCCAGCGGCTGTGGCATCACGCCATTTAGTAGGCCACTTTCTGCCCGGTGTGATTCTGGGTGCACTATCGCAAGTGATTCCAGAGCGGGTATTGGCCGGTGGGGCTGATCCGGGTTGGATGAGCATCTGGCGAGCCACTTGGCCTGGCACGGAAAAAGGGGCAAATTTCACCCTGTTCCAGTTGGGCGGCACCGGCGCAAGACCGACGAAAGATGGGTTGAACACCACCGGATTCCCGTCTGGTGTGGGTGGTGTTCCGGCCGAAGTGTGTGAGACACAAGCGCCGTTGGTGCAGTTGCAGAAAGAGCTCCGGCCGGATTCTGGCGGTGCTGGGCAGTTCCGGGGTGGATTGGGTCAGGCGACTGAGTTTGCCCATTTGGGGGCTGACAGGTGGAGCATTTCGGGGATGATCGACCGGACGCTGTTTGAAGCTCAGGGGCTGATGGACGGTCGGCCGGGGGCTTTGGGTGAGTTTAAATTAAACGGTGAGACAGCCCCGCCTAAAACGGTGATGTGGATGGATGCGGATGAGGTTGTGACGCTGAACCCGCCGGGTGGCGGTGGATACGGCAAGCCGTTTGATCGTGATCCGCAGATGGTTTTGGCCGATGTGGTGTCTGGCTATGTGTCGATTGATGCGGCTCGGGATGAGTATGGGGTTGTGATCGACTATACCGGTTCGGCCGATGCGTTGGTCCGTTTGCCGGAAGATTATGAGCTGGATAAAGTCAAAACTTCTCAATTAAGAAGCTAATAATGTCTTAGACTTGACTCAACCAAAAATATAAGTGTCAATTATTTAGAAAGTCGATGTTGTTTTTTTTGAAAATCAATATCTTTAATTTTTCTTTTAAATGAGCGATCAAAATATTTTGGGATTGTAGTTTCCCCCCTCATCAGCTTATCCTTTTTACTAACATTGCATTCTTCACAAAGCAGTTGCAGATTAACAACATCATTTGTTCCTCCTTTTGATATAGGAACGATATGGTCAATATGTTTGGTCAGCTTTGAACTAAACGCCCTTTCGCATTTCGGGCAAATTCCTGATTCTCTTTCATAAAGGGCGAGTTCAATATCTTTAGGCCAAGAGCATCTCTCTATCATACTTAAAGAATCTGAGTTCCTTTTTGGAAATCCTTTGAACCCATAATAACTAGAAAGGGAAAAAGATATATATTCACATAATTGACGATCATTAAACAATCGACTTTGGGTATCTTGAATATATAACAATCTCAACATTTCTAATTCAAGTTTATATGCTGATTGCAATTCAAAGAGTATGTCGTCAACCTTTTGTAAAAATTTGTTTTTTTCTAAGTCTGGAACATATTTATTCGGATCAAGCTCAACAATCTCATCCAAGAGTGTAAAGAATTCAACTCTTGAAGGATGATATTTTAAATTAGATTCTCCAAGAAAAACCGAGTAGCCATAAATAAATTCATAAAGCGAGTCTAAATCACTCATAGACTTGTGCAATGCTATATTGCTACCAAATTTGCTATAAAAACATAGATTGGCAATCTGATAGAGTAGCCCGTTATGAATAGGTTTGTGAAGAATATTACTGACAGATGGTAGACCTGTTTTTATTTGTGATTCAATTACTCTAATTAGTGAGTTTTCAAACCAATGAATATCATTCATTTTATTTAATGAATATATATACAAGTCTATTGCTACAGGAATATAAATTTTTTGGCTCATATGGAACTTGTTGCTTGATCTAATCGCTTAGAACAAGAATGCTGATTTCTCAAGACAAAGCATGAAATATACTAACAAGAATACTATAGATTGATCCTAAAAGCCGTAGTATGAAATATAAATACTTTATGTGATGTACATCCGATTTTACTAGGGCAATATTTCATTGATAGACCGCTTGATCTTGTTAACGTATGTCAACTATTTATGAGTTGAATACAATGGGACCGAGTCGGTTAAAAAGTTGATAGGTTTTTAACACAGAGACAGCTTGGGGTATTGATTATGGTTTATGATGTCATCGTTGTTGGTTTGGGCGCAATGGGGAGCGCGACTGTGTATCAGGCGGCCAAACGTGGGGCGACGGTGCTGGGCATTGACCAGTTTGACCCGCCCCACAGGATGGGATCTACACATGGGGAATCGCGCTTAACCCGAACGGCTGTGGGTGAGGGAGATGAATATATTCCGCTGGTGCGGCGCACGCATGAGATTTGGCGCGAGCTTGAAGCTGAGACAGGAAATCGGGTGCTGCACGACTGCGGCGTGTATGTCGTGTCTCCTAAAACAGCCAGCTTGGGCTGGCGCGAAGATGGGAATTTTGCAGAAGAAACGGCCGGATTGGCGGTGAAGTATGGGATTGAGCATGAGCTGTTGTCTGCGGCCGAGGTGCGTCAGCGACATCCGGTTATCCGTTTAGATGATGGGTCACACGCCTATTTTGAGCCGTCTGGCGGCATTGTTAACCCTGAAGGGGCGATCCGTAGCCAGTTGCAGTTGGGGCAAGCGTTGGGGGCTGAGATTCGGGTGAATGAAGCGGTGCAAAACATCGATGCCCGACCGGACGGGGTGACGGTGACAACCAGCTTCGGCACGTACGAAGCGGGCGAAGTTGTGGTGACGGCCGGGGCGTGGATGAAGCGGTTTTTGCCACTTGAGTATCAACGGCCGCTAACCGTCTATCGACAGGTGATGTATTGGTTTGAGGCGGAAGAGCCGGAGCAATTTGGGATTGATCGCTTCCCGATGCTGATGTGGATTGGAGAAAAACAGTCTGATATTTTGGGCGCCTTTCCAAATGTAGATGGGAGCCAAAAAGGGGTGAAGCTTTTGACGGAACAGTTTGTGGAAAGCTGTGATCCTGATGAGGTTGATCGTGAGGTTTCGGCCGCTGAAATCGCCTATTTTGCAGAAAATTATGCGTCTAAAAGATTAAATGGATTGACGGACCGCTGTTTGGGTGCGCAGGCCTGTTTGTACACGATGACGGCCGATTCCCATTTTTTGATTGATCGGCATCCAGAAAGCGGACGGGTGCTAGTGGCATCACCATGTTCGGGGCATGGGTTCAAACATTCGGCCGCGATTGGTGAATCGCTGGCACAGTGGGCGTTGGATGGGCAGAGCAAAATTGACCTGAGTCGATTTTCGTTTGAGCGGTTTGGTTCTTTTTAGAACTCAAGTATAAAGTGACTGGTGGCTATTTTTTCATTGATCACAGATACGGATAAATATGAGCTCTCTATTTATTATGGGCTGTTTTAATCGAGGTAATTATGGATGATTTGCGGCCGGTACAGTTGACGGATGAAGCGTGGGGGAAATTGAGAAAAGTTTCAACAGCAACGTTGACGTCTCAATTGATTTTGCACGGGTTCAAGAATACGTTTTTGAACGATGTTCATCCACTCAAGCCAGACAACAAAATGGTTGGATATGCGGTCACGGTCCGGTTTGTTCCGGCCCGGGAAGATAAGCCTGCCAAAATGGCCGATCTTTCTGTGAATCCGCAACGGCTAGCGGTTGAATCTATCGGGGCAAACGATGTGCTGGTGATGGCGGCCAGCGGCGAGACCCGTGGTGCTGTGTTTGGAGATATTTTTGCTCAGCGTGTGGCGGTTTTGGGGGCGGCCGGTTTTGTGACAGATGGGTCGGTGCGGGATACGCCGAGCTGTTTGGACATCGATCTACCCATCTATTTAAAAGCGAAGCAGGCGACCCGATCAAACGTGCATGTACACCCGGCCGATTGGAATGTGACAGTTGGTTGCGGTGGGGTTTTGGTTGAGCCGGGCGATGTGATTGTGGGAGATGGTGAGGGGGTTGTGGCGATTCCGGCCGAGGTGGCTGAGTCTGTGGCACATGCAAGCTATGAGCAAGAGGTGCGGGAAATGTTTGTCATGGAGCTGGTGAAAGCGGGGCGTAGCACGGTTGGTATTTATCCGCCGGATGAGCGGACGCAGGCTGAATTTGAGGTATGGCGAATGGATAAAGGGATTTAATTTTTAGTCTGACTTTGTTTTTTTTCTCACTGATACGGAATGGGTTCTTCCGGAATTGATTTTTATTATGCAGGGATGCCGAGAGGTTTTTTATGAGTGGATTTAAAGGTGTGTATCCGATTTTGCCGACGCCGTTTTTGGCGGATGGGGCTTTAGATTTGAACAGTTTGCGGCGTTTGATCCGGTATCAGCGCAAAGTGGGTGTGCACGGGGTGGCGGTTCTGGGGCACATGGGGGAAGCGATCCACTTGAGTGAAGCTGAGCGGCGGCTGGTGCTAGAAACGGTGCTTGAAGAAGCTGCCCCAAGTGCTGGAGAGCAAGGGCTTGACGTGTGGGTTGGGGTGCGGGCGTTTGGCACGATGGGGTGTGTAGAGCAGTCAAAAATGGCGGATGAACTGGGAGCTTCGGCCGTGTTTGTCGCCCCTGTCAATGTGCAGAACGATGAGGTTCTGTATCAGCATTTTAAAACGGTGGCAGAGGCAATCTCAATTCCGGTGATTATTCACGATTACCCGACCTCGTTTACAGTAACCCTATCGGTTGATTTAATTTCTCGTTTGGGCCGTGATGGGATTTGTCCTTATATTAAACAGGAAGAGTATCCGGTAGGGCCAAAAACGTCGGCCATCATCGAACAGTCGGCCGGGAGTGTGGGGGTGTTTGGCGGTTTAGGCGCCATCTACTACATGGAAGAGTTGGATCGAGGAGCGTTAGGGATCGCTTCGGGGTTCTCTTTTTCTGATCTGTTGGTTGAAATTTTTGAGCTGTTTGATAGTGGGGACAAAGAAGGGGCGCGGGCTCTGTTTGATAAGACAGCGTCCTTGTTTCGGTATGAGTTTCAGCCGAAGTTGGGGCTGCCGTTGCGCAAACATGTGTATTTGAAACGGGGGATTTTTGAGACTGACTTTGTGCGGGCACCAAGTTTGAAGCTGGATCAGCAAACGAAGGACGAGTTTGAAGGGATTATTAAACGGGTTGGGTTGAGGATTTGATCTTATGGGATTTAGTAAAAATTTGACACGCATTTCAAATAGCTCAACCCAGATTGCGGAAGCGCTGACGGATGAGATTTTGCAGGGGAATTTAAACCCGGCCGAGAAGTTAAACCAAGGCAAGCTGGCCGACCAGTTTGGGGTCAGCAAAATTCCGGTACGAGAGGCGCTACATCGCTTAGAAGCGGATGGGCTGATTACGTTTCAATCAAATGGAAGCGCAACGGTTTCAACCCTTTCTCTGGCGGAGGCGGAGCAAATTTATTTGATGCGTACCGCGTTGGAAACGCTGTTACTGCGACATGCGGTGCCCAATCTTGCCCCGGTTGATTTGGTAAAAGCTGAAAATGCGCTCCGGTTAATTGACCATGAAACAGATGCATATCAATGGATGCGGCTAAACTGGGAGTTCCATATGGCGTTGTATGCTCCGGCCGACATGCCGTATGTGGTGCAATCGTTTGAGAAACTGTATATTAATTCGACTCGGTATTTTGTGGTTAATAAGCTATTGACCTATCAGGCGCGATCACAAACAGAGCATTTGGGCATTTTGCAGGCGTGTGAGAAAAAAGATGTGGCATTGGCTTGTCAACTTTTGGAGGCCCATTTAGTGGCATCCAAAGAAGCTTTGTTAGATTCACTAAGTGCTTAAATTCTTTCTCTGAAGTCTGCCACATTTTTAACGCAGAGGCACAGCGTGCGCGGAGAATTTTATGAATAGCATTCATGATATGGGGGGGATGCACGGATTTGGAGAAATCCCCTATGAGGAAAATGAACCGGTGTTTCATGCCGCTTGGGAAGGTCGGGTGTATGCGATGGCGATGTACACGCCGGTTGGGGTGCCAGGTGGATTCCGGTACATGATCGAAAAAATGGCACCGGCCGCTTATTTGGATGCATCTTATTATGAAAAATGGATGCATGCGCGAACACAGGGGATGCTGGAACAAGGGGCGTTCACACAAAAAGAGCTGGATGAAAAGATTGAATTTTTCAAGAATAATCCTGAAGTGATGCCGCCGGTTGCCACAGACTCTAATCGTGTTGAAAAGGCTCTGAAGGCGATGTACAAACAGCAACCGGCCGATCCTGCCCAGCCTGATCCACCGCAGTTTAAAGTGGGTGATGCGATACGGGCTAAAAACATGCATCCGGTTGGGCACACTCGCCTGCCGAGATACTGTAGAGGCAAGCGGGGCGTTATCACCCATTATTACGAGTATTGGTGGGTGGATGACACACCTCCGGCCGGGGAAGAGCATGCGATTGAGCCGTTGTACAGAATAAAGTTTGAAGGGAAAGAACTATGGGGAGATGAGGCTGAACCGAATCAGGTTTTGTACATTGATATGTTTGAGAGTTATCTAGATAGGATTGCTTAGGCTTTTTGGAGGAAACAATGGGACATGATCACAATCATCATCATTCACATTCAGCGGCCGATGCTGAGATACGAGCCAAGGCGTTGGAAGCGCTGCTGGTTGAGAAGGGGCTGATTACTACCGACGTCATCGACGAAGTGGTGCGCAAGTATGAGGAAGATATCGGCCCAATGAATGGGGCGCGTGTGGTGGTTCGAGCTTGGACAGAGCCATCCTACAAAAAATGGCTGCTAGACGATGGGACAGCGGCTGCGGCCGATATGGGGTATACGGGGAAAGAAGGGGCGAAGATTGTGGTGCTAGAGAACAAGCCGGATGTTCATAATGTAGTCGTCTGTACGCTCTGTTCCTGCTATCCGTGGCCGCTGTTGGGGCTGCCGCCCAATTGGTACAAGTCGTATGCGTATCGGTCGCGCGTGGTGCGTGAACCGCGCAAAGTGCTTAGCGAGTTTGGGCTGGAGCTGGATGAAAACGTTGAAGTGCGGGTGTGGGACAGCAATTCTGAAATTCGATATTTGGTGTTGCCGGAACAGCCAGACGGCACAGAGGGGCTCTCGGCCGCTGAATTGACTGAGCTGGTGACGCGCGATTCAATGATCGGGGTTGCACGGTTATAGGCCGAGGTTATATGTCTAATTTAAGTGATGAAATTAATGGGATGGAGGAGCCACTAGCGTTGCCGCGCAAAAACGGGGAGCTTCAGTTTGAAGAGCCGTGGGAGGCCCGTGCCTTTGGCTTGGCGGTGGCTTTAAATTCAAAAGGGACATATGCGTGGAAGGCGTTTAGTGAGGGGCTGGCAACGCAGATTGGGCAAGCTAAAGCTTCGGACGCAGGCGAAACCCACTACTACGAAAATTGGTTAAAAACGCTTGAGAATCTTGTGATTGAGCAGGGATTAATTTCGGCCGATGAGCTAGAAGCCAGAGCAGAAGCGCAGGCGCATCATGACAACCATGATCACGATCATTGATTAACAGTAATTATTCAGTACCTTGTGTAGGGGTCGACGCCGTCGGTGTGGGCGTTGGACG
>JAHDEN010000029.1:0-12491 GCA_020628815.1 Chloroflexota bacterium
AGCGATCACGGCCGGTATGGTGGTAGCAACGTACTCAACGAAGCACCGCTCACCGCAGTCGAATTCGGTTGGCAAGACCAACCGTTCAGCATCCAAGCCGATTTACCTCCGTTGGCGGCCGTCTATTTAAAGCGTGCGGGCTAGTCTAAACTTAAATTTTCATCGATTTAAGCACAGGTTAACCGGCCGTTGAAAAACTCATGAACCGCGAATCATTTTTTGAAACCTATGTTCGGCCTCTCTATCCATTATTTATTCTAGTTGCCATCTTTTGGGCTTTAGAAGTTATCGACACCGCCTTTTTAGGCTTATGGTCACTTGATAGCTACGGGATTTACCCGCGTCAGATTTCCTCCTTACCTTACATCTTTACCTCTCCGCTTCTGCACGGTGGCTTTGCCCATGTTGGTGCCAACAGCGTCCCCTTTTTGGTTTTAGGCGCCCTGATCATGTGGCGCAGCAAACTTGAATTTTGGCTGGTTACCCTGTGGGTCGCCATTATTGCCGGGCTCGGGATCTGGCTCACCGGTGCCACAAATTCAGTCCACATCGGCGCAAGCGGCATCGTTTTCGGCTATTTCGGCTTTTTACTTTTGCTGGGATGGTTTGAACGTAGCCCTGTTTCAATTGCAAGGGCCCTAATTATCGCCTTTATTTATGGTGGTCTTATCTGGGGCGTTTTGCCGGGTCAAGAAGGCATCTCGTGGCAAGGTCACTTGTTTGGCTTCATCGGTGGCGTTGTGTGTGCATCGTGGCTAGCCCGTAGGTACCGCTTGACGGGACAAGGCAATTTCGGCAAAGATGTTGGGGATCGCATTCGCATCGGTTAAAATGGGGTAATCTCCTACACACTACCCATTTAAAATCCATCTATAATTATTTAGCAGCAATCAGTTCTCAAGTTTCCTGCACAACTAAACAGGAAACTTGGTATAAATCTTAGCCCCATATCCAACGTCACCCACAAGGATGGCTGCTAAATAATTCCTTCACCCAACTAAAAACATGTCTTCAATTTCTTATCCGTTGCTCTTTGAACCTGTGCTAAAAGATTATATTTGGGGAGGTCGCAATCTAGAATTACGGCTAAACCGTGCGCTTCCGGCCGACACCATCATTGCTGAAAGCTGGGAAATAGCCGCCCATAAAGACGGAACAGCGGCCGTATCAAATGGGGTTCATCAGGGTAAGCTGCTGACCACTCTGCTAGACGAAATGGGGCTTGATTTAATCGGGTCGAAGTCAAAGTGGGCGCTCGATCGCAATCTTTTTCCACTGCTGATCAAAATTTTAGACGCCAATCGACACTTATCTGTCCAAGTTCATCCCGATGATACCTATGCGTTAGAGCATGAGGGGAATGAGTTAGGCAAAACGGAAATGTGGGTTGTTCTGCACGCAGAACCGGGTGCTGAAGTGATCTTGGGCGTTGCTGAGGGGACAACACCTGAATTATTTAAACAAGCAATTGAAGAAGGGAGACTTGAGCCATACATGAACCGGATCGCTGTTCAGGCGGGCGATCATATCAATGTCCCGGCCGGATCGTTGCATGCAATTTTAGGCGGGCTGCTGATTGCAGAGATTCAGCAAAACTCAAACACAACCTATCGTGTATATGACTGGAACCGGATGGGGCACGACGGAAAACCCCGGCCGCTCCACATCGACAAAGCGCTTGATGTGACAAATTTTGATCAAGTGGCCCCCACCAAGTCAGGTGCAACGCTTATCTCTAATGAAGCAGGTGTAAAACGGGAATTGCTTAATAAAACAGAGTATTTCACGGTAGAACGTGTCACTTTAGAAGCAGGTGCAAGCTTTAAGGGATCTTGCAGTGGAGAAACCTTTGAAATTTGGGGAGCAATTGCAGGCTCAGGTCAGGTTACCGCTGGAGATGTCACTGAACGTTTAGATTCCGTTCAATTCACCCTACTACCGGCCATCTCAGGTGACTTTTCGGTATATAATGACGACGCTTCGACGTGGTTACGAGCATACGTAGAGTAAGAGTTTATAAGTTCTTACGACAAACTCGGCAAACACCATCACTCGTGTCGCTTTAGCTTTTAAAAGCGACAGTTTAACAACGACCTACGGCAGAGTTAGCTCAAGCTAATTTTAGTTTGGCGGTGCTTCGTTTATTTTATTAGATTGAGATTCAGGCTTGATACACAGGCTAATGTACATCTTTATCGGTTAAGAATCGCGAGGATCAAATAGGACGCACCTCCGCACGCACCAATCAGTCCAAACAAAATCGCATAACCTACCACCTGAACCCCTGGTTTGCGGCCGGACTCTATCATCCGGTCATATTCCTCGAGGTCCATATGACTAAAAGTATAGAAGTTATATCGTATCGAAAAATATAGGATATATGCCCCAATCTCGCAAAATTAAGCGATAGAAAAAAGATCATGAAAAAGATGAATCCCCTTCAAATGCAAGGTGGTATGTAAGGTATCAGCTTTACTTTAGCTTTAAGGGAAACCCCGCAACAAAAAGCTATTCTCTTCCTACGTTCTCAAGTAAATAGAAACCCTTCCAAGGTAGGCTAAATCTTATGGATTTAAATCAAATATTGGCAGTACTAAAACGCTGGATAGGCGTCATAATCGGAGTGGTCGTTGTGATCGCTCTTGGGATATTTTTAAACTTTCGCAGCTCAGCGGATGAGTTCAGCACGACGGTCCGCCTGCAATTAACAGCCCCCGACCGAGACGATGTACGGTTGGTTGATGAATATCGCTTCGTAAACGATCGCGAAGAGGCAACTTCGGCCCGGAACAACTTTACCGAGCTGGCTCGTGATCGCTCAGTCTACAACACGACTCAAGAAGAGCTCGGATTGTCAGACGTAGATATGAACTATTCAATCAACGTTTCGGCCGTGCAAGATTCTGACTTTGTGATTGTTAAATTCACCGCCCCCACGAGCGACAATTTGATCGAGATTGCAAATGTACATGTTGCAGAAACGATCAAAGCTTTAGGAAACACACGTGCTTTGGCATCAGAGGCTTCCTTAGGCGCATATTCAATTCAGCTCGATGATTCAATTGAAATTTTGACACAAGCAGAAGATGAACTTGCGGCCTTTCAAGTCACACACGGAATTATCGCTCTTGAGCGTGAAATCCAGATCGAAGAACGTGTTATTGAAACGCTTGAAATCGAAAAAGCACAGCTAACCATCCAACAAGCACAAGAAGATGGATCGTCTGTCTCATCTCAAAGCAGCATCGCCAGCTTAGAATCACAAATTTCTGCCATTGACCTCCAAATCCAAGAAGAAATCTTGAACCAACTCGTTATTGAGCAAGATGGTATTTTAGGAAACGTGGTTGTACCAGAAGATTTGAGCACCAGTGAACGAAACAGCCTAAGCACGCTTGAAAAATCGATCAATTCACAAGCCGAAGAGGTTCAAAAGCTTAAGATTGCCAATCTTGAACAACAGAAAGAAATTTTGACGGCCGAGTTGGCGTTACTAAAAGAGTCAGGCGTTGATAATCCAGCAGCACTTTTGCTTGAATCTCAAATTCAAGAGCGTCGTGATAACTTAACCAGACTTCGGGGATTGGAGCCAGAATATAACATTTTAAAAGCCAACACTGAAGGTGCACTCGAGACATATGACCTCGTATTAACCAAATACAACGAGTCAGAAGTGCGGGCTGAGGTCAACCGTGGTGCGAGCTTCGTGCAGGTTGTCGCAAATGCAAACAATACCTTCTCAGAACCAAATCCTATGATGCAATTCCTTGTGTTGGGTATTGCGGCAGGATTGGTGCTAGGTGTGCTCATCGCATTTGGTCTAGAGAATTTTTATCCAGACAATCCGGATCAAGGTTCTACTGTTTCAATCATGAAAGACAAAGAGGAATCAAGCGCTACAGCAACGGAATCGTTGGCGTTAGGGGCTTCAAATTCTTCTGATTAACAGGTCGATAAAGTTCGCCGCAAAATCCGTTAGGGTAGATAAGTTTTATCTACCCTAACGATTTTACGAGCTACTAAAATGTCTCTAGATTCTCCAATCCAACTCCCAGAAAAATCTCCTTTTTCCCCTCCAGGATCGAGCCCGATTAAGCAAGCCATTATCCCTGTCGCGGTCATTCTAATCACATTATTGATTACAAGTTTGACAGTTGCGCCATCAGGGTTTTCTATTGCGTTGCTGGCTTTGGGCGTTGGCATACCTGGCGCCATTTTAGCGTGGAACCGGCCGGAGCTTTTACTATTGCTCCTTATTTTTCTCGAGTCTGACATCATTTTAGCCGATGAGTTGCTTGACTTGCGCGTTGCCGGTGGCGGCGTAGACCTGCGAGACTTAGTCCTTCTTGGAACAGTAGGACTTACATTCGTTAAACAGCTGGTCAACAAAAATTTAACCATCCCGTTTTTCCCGATTGGGGGCATGCTCATCTTATTTTTGGTCATGGCAGGGCTATCGCTGGTTAATGCATTGGTATTTGAGAATGTGAGTGCCAACTGGGCATTTAACGACTTCCGAATCTTAATTTACTATACCCTCTTCTTTGCAATTACATGGGGTATCCAAACCAAAGAGCAGCTGAGAACATTAATACTTGGCTTATACGGCATGGCAAATTTTGTTGTTGTGCTTATGATCGCCCAACAGATCGTAGGAATCGACAATTTACTGGTTCCTGGCATGGTTAGATGGCAAATCACCCCTGAAAGCGGAAGCGTGGTGCGTATTTTGCCCCCTCTGATTTTGCTCATCGGGATGATGTTGGTTATCACGTTTGCTTTAATCTTTTTTGCGCCAACACGAAAAGTTCGTGCGATCGCAATTGTGCAGTACAGCATTCTGCTACTCGGTTTTATCCTAACCTTTACTCGATCAGCTTGGCTAACCTCTGTGATCGCGATGAGCGTTGTTTTGGCCGTTGTGGCCAACCGTAACCGGCAAATCGCAGCTTATGTTTTGGCCCTGTGTACCCCGCTTTTGTTAGGAATCGTTTTGGTCTTAACGACGGTGTCTGCGAGCACTTTTGAAAGTTACGGGCTTGGTGGAACCTTGATCGCGCGTGTTTTATCGATTTTTGATGTCGAAGAAACGGCAAACTCAGACTCTTTGCAATGGCGCGTGTACGAAAACTCTGAGGCTGTACGGTCGATTTCTGAACGGCCGATCTTTGGGGTTGGGCTTGGTAATCAGTATCGGCCGATCACCATTATTCAGGGTGAAGCAGCTGGCCACCGAACCTCTGAAGATATTACCCGGCTAACCCGGTACATTCACAACAGCTTTTTGAGCATGGCGGTCAAAATGGGCGTTCCAGTGCTCATCTTTTTCCTAACGCTCTATGGCATTTTCATTCTAAAAGCCTGGAATTTACAACAGCTTTTACCTAACGGAATGCACAAAAGTATCGTTCTGGGCGTGATGGCCCTTTTTATACCATGCCTCTTTTGGGCTCAATTTTTCTCCCTTTACACCGAATCGAATCATATTATTTCGGTCGCCATGTTTATGGGGATAGTGGGTGTGGTTGCAAGAGTAAATCAGAAAGAAAAATTAATTTAAACCTGTGCATCATTCTTTAAACAGAAGAGAAAAAATATTTGGTAAAAGTGAGATAGCCTAACTTTCAATGTAGCTATCCAGTTTATTGCAACTACACCTTTTACCTTTTCAAAACCTAAATCATGAAACTTTCATTCGTTGCTTGGATCAATTACAGTCGTCGATCAGAACTGCTTTCTGAATGCTTCGGAACATCGATGCATCATATATCGTGGGGAGCCCGAGACAAAAAGTGGTTGGTGCCGATTCGCTATTTGGTTCAATCGCTTCAAACATTGGCAGCCTTGTTCAAAGAACGCCCAAGCGTTGTTTTTGTACAAAACCCCCCTATCGTCGTGCTGCTTCCGGTTGGGCTTTACTGTTTTTTGTTCAGAGCGAAATTTATTATCGACTCGCATACCGGCGCATTTACCGACTTTAGACGTACGCTTTGGCTACATAAATTGTATTCTCGTTTTGCACTGGTTACGATTGTACATAACCGTTTCCAGGCAGAAATTGTCAAAGATTGGAACGTGCCGTACACAACGCTAGGATTTGCGGACAATGAGTATCCGCAGGGATCAGATTATCCCGTCAAAGATGGCTTTAATGTGGCTTTCTCTTGCGCATGTGCACCAGATGAACCAATGCTAGAAGTATTTGGCGCAGCTAAAATGATGCCAAACGTTAACTTTTATATTACGGGTGACTATACTCGTTTAGAGCAGTCTGTTTTGGACCAAAAACCGGACAATTGTGAATTTACCGGCTTTGTTAGCTTTGATGATTATGTGGGCCTTTTGCGCAAATCAGACGCGGTAATGGCTTTGACAACGCGTGACGAAACATTGTTGAGCGGTGGGTTTGAGGCGGTTTCGCTGGAACGGCCGTTTATCGTTTCAGACTGGACCGTTTTACAAGAGTATTTCTCAATGGGTTCGGTATATGTTGACAATAAAGCGGCCGGGATTGCAGCTGGCGTCCAACAGGTTATGGATAATCAAGAGCAGTTAAACGCTGATATCACCCGGCTACGAGTTAAATTAAATGATGATTTTGAGGCTTCTTCTAATCAGGTCAAAAGATTGATTAATGAGTTTGCCCAATCAAAACGGACCACGAATGCAGGTCCCGTATACAGTGAATAAAATCTAACCTTATAAAGGATATTTGATATGACAAATATGCAGCAACAGTCAGAAAATTTTTGGGATGGCAAACGTGTGTGTGTAACCGGTGGATCTGGGTTCCTCGGCTCGTTTGTTGTTGAACAATTAAAAGCAAAACAAGCCGGAGACATTTTTATCCCCCGCAGTGCAGATTATGATTTGGTAGAGAAAGAGGCAATTAAAGAGCTGCTCAACGATTCAAATCCAGATGTAATCATACACTTGGCCGCCAGTGTTGGTGGGATTGGTGCAAACCTAAGCCACCAAGCTGATTATTTCTACGAAAACTTAATGATGGGTGTTCAACTCATCCATGAAAGTTATTTGGCCGGGATCGAGAAGTTTGTGGCGATTGGTACGATTTGTGCTTATCCTAAATTCTCTCCGGTTCCATTTAACGAAGATGATTTGTGGAACGGATACCCAGAAGAAACCAATGCACCTTATGGCTTAGCCAAAAAGATGATGCTGGTTCAATCTCAAGTTTATCGCTCACAATACGATTTCAATTCTATCTATCTGCTACCTGTTAATCTTTACGGGCCACGAGATAATTTTGACCTTGAAACATCGCATGTAATTCCGGCTTTGATCCGCAAATGTTTGGAAGCGAAAGAGCAAAACTTAGATCACATTGTCGCTTGGGGTGATGGTTCACCTACACGTGAGTTCTTGTATGCAGAAGATGCGGCCGAAGGTATTTTATTGGCGGCCGAGCGTTACAATGGCTCTGAACCGGTTAACTTGGGTAGCGGATTTGAGATCAGCATCAAAGATCTAATGGAAACGATTGCCCGTTTGACCGGATTTGAAGGGGAAATTCGCTGGGATACCAGCCGCCCTAACGGACAACCACGTCGTAAGCTAGATGTAGAGCGAGCCAAAGGGTTGTTCGGTTTTGAAGCAAAAACAGACTTTGAGAAAGGACTGAAACAAGTCATTGATTGGTATACCAAAAATGAGCTTTCAGTCTCTGCTGCATAAGCGACTCAAGGTTTCTCAGCTGTAAAGCTAAAAGATGGCGAAATCATGAAAATGATCTTGCCATCTTTTAGTTAGAGCAGCCAGTTAATCGCACAAAAAGCTAGACCTACATTTTTCAAACACCCACAGTTTCACCTGAAGTTTAATGGCAACAAAAGAACCAAAGCGCACAAATTTTAATTTAAGTGTCTTGCTAAACGGGGGAAGCACCGGCCTTAACGTTATCCTCTTGTTCCTAGAGGCTGGTATCGCCAGTCGCTACGTAACAACAGACAACAACGGTGTTTTCTTTTCGATTATTGCTATTAATAGCTTTTTTCTGGTGTTTGCAGACTTGGGGCTAAAACAAGGTGTCACCCAGCAAATCGCATCAAAAGAAGACACCAACAAAGATGTTTTAACCAATAGTGTTATTAACTTTAGGCTACTAACAACCTCCATCGTAGCGGTTCTGCTGTGGCTCTCACGCTCTTTTATTGCAGGCTTTGAAGGGTTTGAAGAGTTAAACGACTATTTGCCTTATATCATCATCATGCTGTTTGCCACAAGCATGGATGAACTCATGTTTAGCCTGCTACGCGGATTTCAAATACATACGACCTTATCTGCCCTGCAAGTAGTTAAAGGGATTGCGAGGGTGGTTACAACGGCCCTCTTGGTTTTTGTGTTTGATCTTCAGTTAATCGGGTTGATTATTTCATGGGCTGTGAGTTACGGTCTTCCGTCTATCCTCGCTTATTTCATTCTCCCCTTTAGAAAAAGTTTGCGCATTCACATTCCAACAATTATGGAGCTGATGCGGTTTTGCCGGCCGCTGATTTGGGTCCGTGTGGTTGCGTTTTTACGCCAAAGTGCATCAAACCTAATTATGCTTCAGCTTTTAGGGCCAGGAGCAGTCGCGGCTTATTCATTCGCTTTCAAAATCCCCAGTGGGGTTCAAAGCTTAACAGAAGCGTATAACAACGTTTTCTATCCGCGTATTACCGAAATGCGTGCGAAAAAAGAGTATGAAAAAGCAGACACCTTGCTGAATGGATCCTTGGCAATGCTTGCCTTTGCGGCCGGTGGAATCGCGTTAGTTGGTTTCCTGTTTGGCAGCGAAATTATGACCCTATTTTGGTCAGAAACATATGCAGACACCGGACCATTGTTCGGAATCATTTTGGTTGGGTTACAGGTCCAGGTGGTGAACACATTTTTAGGCTACGCCTTAGTGGGTGCAGGGCATCCAAAGGCGAATTCTGTGGCACTGGTTATCAGTACCCCATTTATGCTCGTCCTCAATTTCATCCTGATCATTATTTTTCCAAATGGTCTTTTTGGTCCGGCCGTCGGCACTATTCTAGAAGGGACAGCCTTAAACCTCGTCTTCATGGGGCTAGTGCGTCGCTACAAATATATTCTTAACTATTGGCACTATTTCGGCTCAACGTTCTTAATGATCGGCGGAATCGCAGCCTCATTTATTCTTGAATGGGCTTTAGGCATTTCAGGTCAGCCAGATAAAACTTGGCCTTTAAATTTTGTCATTATGCTTATTTATTTTGTGGGCTTCCTGCAATTAGGAACTCTCAAAATGTGGTATTCATCTCGGGAACTTTATTTTGTTGGTCCAGCTTCTAACTAATTCTCGTGCCCAACAAATCATTGCACCTGCTGTTTCCAACGTGCAATCGAACCGAGTCTTTTTTATTCAAATTTCAAAACCAATTTATTTATCATGATAATTATTCGCATGACGGGCGGCTTGGGAAACCAAATGTTCCAATACATTTACGGCCAAGCGCTCAAGAAAAAATATAACCGAAACGTCTACTATGACCTGACTTGGTACAACCTATCCTCATCGCACCGATACCGAGAGCTAGAGACACATGAATCATTCCGGCTAGGGGCCTTTGGGATCCAGCCAGAGATGATTAGCGAACGCACGTCTTCCTTTTTTAACAGCAAGGTGGGCAAGGTTTACAACATCCTACAAAATGCATGGCTTTCAGCCGGATTGCCCCCCATCATGCCAACTTACCATGTGGGTTACTGGAATGGCGAGCCTTATTTTGACAATGTGAAAGCGGAAGCGGCCGAACTATACAGGTTGCCTGCATCACAAAATGAGAACGCTCAAAAATATAAAAAAATGATGCATGAAGGGCCAACGTCTGTCAGCATGCACATTCGGCGGGGAGACTATTCAAAACACCCTCAGCTGCAGGTATGCACGCCTGAATATTATCAAGCCGCATTTAATTATTTACAGAATAAGTTCGATGATTTCTGCGTTTTTGTCTTCTCCGATGACATCCCCTACTGTAAAGAGGTGCTGGGAGACCAAGACAATATCGTATTCATCGAAAACTGTGGAACCGACTTAGATGAGTTCCAACTGATGTCAGAATGTAAGCACCATGTTGTGGCAAACAGCACCTTTTCTTGGTGGACGGCTTGGTTGGGTGAAAACCAAAATAAAGACGGCCGGATGGTTATCTCCCCACCAACTTGGTACAACCAGCCAGAGCTTTATCCACAACAAATGAAGCTGATAGACATTCACAAAATCATCCCAGATCGCTGGACAAAAATTGATTTCTAAAGAACTGGGCGAAACAAATAACATGACTAAAAATAATCCTTCAACCGAAATGAAGACAATCGTATTTGTTGCATCAGATTCATGGAATTCTCTGTTCCGTGCCCCGCAACATTTAGTAAGCAGGCTCACCAAAGATTTCAAGGTGATTTTTCTAGAACCCGGCCGGGCGCCTGAAGACAATCAGGCTAAAAAAGCGGTCACAGGGCTATCTAGAGTTTTTAAGCCTGAAACGTTCTCTCCCATGGAAAACTTGATTGTTGTCCCCGGGCTACCCAACATTCCAGGGTTTAGAACACAACTGCCAGAAGCTGTCTTAAAAGTCACTTACCCCATAACCAGCCGCATCAACTACTCATACAACGTACGCCATTTTAAGCGGGTTTTAAAACAGCTTAATGTGGTTGACCCGATCGTGTTGCTTTGGGGATTTGGTGACTATGGTCCAGACGTCCACCGCTTTTTCGATGACATCGATCATTCGCTGGGTTGCTATCTGGTATACGATGAAGGGCCAGACTTTGCCCACAACAAACGAATCCAAAAAATATTACGTGCGGCCGACGATTTGACTTCTAAAAAGGCAGATGTTGTGATGGGAACATCGCAATCACAAGTTGACCGGCGCAAACATCTAAACGAACACGTTTTCTTTGTGCCAAATGGCGTTGATTTCGAAATGTTTAACACGCCGTATGAAGAAAAAGTGCCTGTCCCGGCCGACATTGCCGATCTGCCCAAGCCAATCATCGGTTTTTCTGGCTGGATGGGGTATCAAATGGATGTCCCTCTTTTGCTACATGTGGCAAAGCAGTTTCCAGATGCCTCTATCGCATTATGCGGCCCCAACACAATCCCCAGTTCTCCCGAGCTGACTGAGTTGATGAGGATGTCAAATGTCCATTTTCTCGGCAAAAAAGACCCGCGCGATCTGGCTTCATATTTCCAAGTGTTTGATGCTGCGATCATCCCATATGCGCTAAAAGGGCATGTTAAATACATTTACCCGCTCAAGCTGCATGAATATCTCGCTACCGGCCGGGCCGTCGTGTCAACCGACCTGCCCAACTTGTACCCTCACCGAGACATTCTACGAATCGCAACGACAAAAGAAGAATTTGTCGATCACATTCGTGCCGCATTTGATGATCATGAGCCGGAAATGGTGCAAGCCCGAATCAGTGAAGCGAAGAAGTTTTCATGGGACGACCGGGCGGCCGACATGAAACGAATCTTCCTAGAACATTCTTAATTTAATGCGGAGAGATCTAGCTCTCTCTGGTTAAGCAAAAACGAAAAAAGGCCCGCTTGGCAATAAAACCAAGCGGGCCTTTTTATTATCTAAATTCGAGTGACTACTACTTCGTCACGACCGGTAGAAAGACCTTGTTCTCTAGATCACCCGGTGGGGTTGTAATGTTGGGGTTAGGCACAATCAAAGAGATCGAGAACGCATAATCTCGGCTAAGATCACGTTCAAGCGCCCCGAATAGCTGAGGAGCCTGCCCGACAGTCAATGAAGCCACTTGTCCTGATGGTTGTCCGACATACCAAACCTCATCAGTCCCACCTTCATCAAAGGTAACAACAGATTCAGAGCCATTGGGTGAAGATCCATCCGCATTTGCATCGATAAATCCAACCGCTATCGTCTCATCTGGCTGCACAGGAACAGTGATCGTACCGGTATCAACAAATGGGAAGCTTTGCGCGCCCATGACGGATGCTTGACGTGTGTCGCCGATAGCAATCACGGTAAAGTTATTGTTCCCGTTCACCTTCACAACAAACGGCGTAACCGGAGAGTTAATTGCAGCTGCATAAAATTCTACAGTCCCAATTTCAACATTTACTCCTTTGCCAAAGCTATTGGTGAAAATATCGGTTTCATTGACCACGATATTAGACTTCCAATCATCTCGCTTATCCATCGGTTCCGCATCGTTGCCTAAGGTAAAGACCAACGTGGCTGATGGGTCAACGGTCCAGATAAACGTGATTTCAGATTCGTTGTTCTCGTCTTGCCCATCATCAGCTTCAACAGTAACCTCAAACGAGCCTTCTTTAGCGAAAACACCGGAGATGTTACCGCTGACATCCATACTCAACCCATCTGGCAATCCTGTGGCGCTCATCGTCAAATCATCGTTATCAACGTCTGTTGCAACAACGGTCAAGCTAACTTCTTCGCCGCGTGAACCTGTTTGGT
>JAHDEN010000029.1:12501-46595 GCA_020628815.1 Chloroflexota bacterium
CGGTCAAATTAACGCTCTCACCAACCTCACCCGTCTGGTTGCCAGGAGAAGTAATCACAGGCGCACTGTTAGGTGGCTCAACGATGTCCCAAACAAATGAAGCGCTGGCAAATGCACCCTGGCCGTCATTAACGGCAACCGAGACGATGTAAGAGCCAACCGTTGATGGAGAGCCTGTTATCGAACCGGTGTTGCTGTTGATCGACAATCCGGCCGGCAAATTGTTTGCCGAATAGCTCAGTGTCCCACCATTTGAGTCTGAGGCCTGAACGGTTAAATTGACACTTTGTGTTGGGTCGTTGCTCTGATCTCCGGGATTAACAATAACCGGAAAAGCATTGTTTGACCCTGGGTCATTTACGGTCCAAACAAATCGATCGATAGCCGGTTTCGTGACCCCATCATCAACTTTCACAATCACTTCGTACAACCCAGCGCTGTTGGCAGATCCTGAAATCAGGCCGGTTGAAGCATTGATTGATAATCCGTTCGGTAACCCGACGGCCGAATATGTCAAAGGTTCATTCTCAGCATCGGTTGCTTTTACCTGCAGGCTAACACCTGCACTCTTATTAGATTGCTGGTTTCCAATCGCTGTAATAATCGGCCGTTGGTTGGTCTCTTTTGTCAGTAAAACAGAGAACGCATAATCTCGCGCACCCACATCACGCGGGGAATCAAACAGCTCAGGCGCTTGGCCAACGGTCAGGCTAGCCACTTTACCGCTCGGCGCTCCAACATAATAGATTTCGTCGCTGCCCGATGATAAGTTTCGCGCAACAATCGCTGTCTCTGAAGGGCCTGAGGTCCCATCAGCAAGCGCATCTAAAAAGCCGACAGCAACCGTTTCGCCCGGCTGAACAATTAGCTTGGGAACTTCAGCGCTATCTGTAAATCCAACGCTGTTGACACCTAGATCAGTTGGTGTTCGGGTGGTTCCGATCGCCTTAATCGTAAAGTCATCGTTCCCATTTACAGTCACAATAAACGGCGTAATTGGACCGCCCGTATTCCCCGCATAATATTCAAACTTCTGAATATCCAGCTCTTCTACAGAGTCTGACTCATTGGTATACGTATCTGATTCGTTGATGACCAGGTTAGATACCCAGCTGTCAGCTGCACCCAATGGGGCTGGGCTGTTACCCGCAATGATTTTAACCGGCTTCGGTTTAGGGGTTGGGTTTACGTTGCCCGGCTGTGTTGAAACATGAACAATGGCTGCTTCTGACGGGACACCATTCTGGTTCACCGCAAACAACATCCAGTATCCGGGTGTCATCACGTTGATGTTATCGTGCGCATCAAGGGTATAGGTGCCATTGCCGGTTTTCGTAAATTCCAAGCTCAGACGGCGTACGTCTGTATTGATTTGATGGGTCGTCGATGACATCTTGATGATGTTGAAATCAGCGATATCGTTGCTGCCTGCACCGGTCATCGTTACATCAAACGATTGGCTCGCTTTGATCCCATCAACACCTACAGGGGCCGATGCGATCACCGGCCGATTAGCCTCCGTTCCGTCTGCGTTAAACAGATACGGTGGAGAGTAAAGCTGCAGGTTAAAGTGGTGATTAAAGTCGCCTTCGTTTGGACAATGGCCACAGTCACCACCCGCTTGCCAAATACGGCCGTCAGGCAACAACAACGATGTTGAATGGTAGTTTCTTGGCGTCGTTAGTTCCGCCATTTCAGTCCACGTATTCGTCTCACGATCCCACATTTCAGTTGGGTATACCGTTCCGTGGTCAACAAAAATCTTTCCGCTCGAGTTTCCACCAGAGACAAACACATCTCCGGTTGGGAGCTGAACCATGTTGTGAAACGCCCGATCATAATGCATGTCGGCCGCATAATCTGATTGAATATTTAGCTCATCATTGATATCGATTAAAACGGTAGTGCGGTTACTAATCGCAGCATCTGGACGGCCGCCGGAGATAAACAAGATCCCTTCATCAATCATCAAAGCATTGCCCCAATGACGATAGGCGTCGTTTCCAGCCCGAATCCCTTGATTGTGAACCGTCTCCTGAACCGGATCGATTTCATGCATCGTTGGCACACCGCCCGAGTGGAACAGGTTGCTGTTTGGCATCACGTGCAAAAATGGATAGTAGTTACTGTTGTAATAACCGTGATCCGCATGTAGCGGGGTCATATCCATGCCGGTCAACTGTTCCCAGCTCGATCCATTCCAAATCTCAGGCGTATTGCTTTGATCTTCGGTGTAGTTATTGGCGGCTACGGCCGAGCCGAGTGCATGAAACACTTCCCCATTGGCCATCGTTACCGATGTGCCATAGTAATGGGGTTCATTCATATCCTCTTCCCGTTCCCACTTGTATGCTTCCCAATAAAAAACGCTCGAAGCAGATTCAGTCCCCAATCCACCACCGGCCAAGATTAAATCACCGTTTGGCATCAGGGCTGGACCAGGACAGAAGGTGTCATGGTTATTCGGGGCACCGGTAGAGTCTGCATCACTTAAACCGGTGTAGGTAGCTGGATCGATAATGCTAATTTCTTTGCCGGGTCCTTCTGCGACACCGCCCTGCCAAAACATAACCCGGCCGTCTGGCATCTGTGCGGCCGCAATCGCCCGCTGAGGCATCTCATAAACATTCTCCCACAGCCCGTGGCGTGCAGGATCGTTTTGATCAACTTTAAGAATGGTCGCTTTGTTGTCCCATTCAAATAAAAGTCCGTATTCGTTTGGCGTATAAACTTTACACGTTTCCGTATTGTCTAAAGTTCCATCACACAGATAAGCAACATACCCATCTTCAACTTTGATAGAGCTGGCAGCCCCACTCCCAATAGCAGTATCAGCCAACCACGTAATTCCGTCTGAAAATGTGGCGACCGTTCCTTCTAAACCAGCATCCGCATATAAAGTAGCCCCATTAAAGGCGTTGTTAGCAGATACCCCAATAGAATATTTGTAGCTTCGCAAAAGGTTATAGGTGCTTAAAGATTTACCATCATTTGTCACCAGAATTTTTTGATTTTCCACCAATGCAGGGGTGTCGATGTTTGGATCATACGCTTGGTAATCAGGCTCACCCGGACTAAAGTGGATCAAGGGGTCAGGCAACAACGCCCACACCTCATCTTGATCTAACCCTGTAGCAGTTGGCCCTGTGCCGATAAACCCATTTCCTTCTGCAGGGATTGGGTTCCCACCGTTGCCCCAGTTTTGGCCATTCGCATCAGCATCTATAAAGCCGGTTCCCATTCTCTCACCAGGTTGTAGCGTAATAGACTTAGGGGAATCAGAAAAATCAAAGCTGTTCCCTTGCCCCACCTGATAGCTGTTGCGAGTTGTACCAATCGCGATAACTGTGAAGTCATTATCGCCATCGATCCGAACCACAACTGGTGTGACCGGATTCCCCGCTTTCTTGGCATAAAAGTTAAATGTATCGAGACTAATAGTTACAGGCGTAGTCCCCTTATTTAGGTATGTATCCGACTCATTTATGAAAAGCCCGGGATTATGCAGGTCCGTAAAATTTGCATCTTGCGTATGATCGTTCCCGATCACATGGGGGAATGTTGCCCCCGGAGCACGCAGCTGAACAGGCTCAAAGGCCTCTACAGGCGCAACTTTTGCAGATGCATTTAATGGGGTTGAAAAAACCACCAAAGCTAACCCAAGAATTAAAAAGGGGAGGGCTGAACTCCCCCATTCTTTTGAAAAATATTTATCCAGTCTCATAGTATTTCTCTTTTTTCCAATGTAGAAGGCTCTATAGCGGTGTGTAAAAAAAATCAGACTCAGTTGTCACTACCCTTATTCTAGAAAGGTTTACTTAAGGGCGCCCTTTCCTAAAACGAAAATGAGGGGAACCAAATCGTTATGATTTTAGTTCCCCTCACTCTTAAAATGCGAGGTTAATCGTAGCCTGCTAAGTCATTTATAAAAAATCTATAGCAAACCCGATGATTAATCAGGTCTTACCGAGTAATAACTGGCAAGAAGATCGTCACACCCTCATCAACTGGTGGAACAGGAGTCGGAGTAACAGGACCTTCAATGTTCCATTCGATAGTGATGGTTGTCATGCCGCCATTACCATCGGTAACAGTAACGGTTGAGGTACTTTCACCACTTGCTTCTAGTTCACCAGAGATAACGCCGGTGCTAGAGTCGATTGTCAAACCAGCTGGAAGACCTTCCGCGCTAAAGGCAAGGTTGTCGCCATCAGCATCGGTTGCAACGACTGGAAGATTAATGATATCTCCAACCATTCCGGTTTGGTCACCAGGATCAGTCACTGCTGGTGGAGTGTTAACCAGCCAAACAAAACTTAGCTCGTCAGCACCTTCTGCGCCGTCAACAACTGATACGTCTACTGAGTATGTACCGGCCGCTGTTACCGTACCGCTAATCAATCCGGTAGCTGGGTCCAATGTCAAACCGTCTGGAAGATTGTCTGAACCGAACACAAAGTCTGTTTTGTACTCGTCAGATACTGCAATTTGAAGTGAAACCGCGTCATTAACGTTGTTCATTTGATCTTCAATCGCATCGATCTCAGGGATGTCATTAACGTCCATTGTGAAGATGGTCTCTACGACACCACCATTACTGTCGTCAACTGTTACCGTAACGGTGTAGAAACCAATTCCGGTCACTGTTCCGGTAATTTTACCGGTGTCAGTCAAGATCTCTAGCCCTGCTGGCAAATTCAATGCGCCGTACGCTAGTACGTCGTCATCTGCATCGGTTGCAGAGATAGCCAGGTTAATCGCATCGCCTTCAACATTAACTTGATCAGCAATGTCGGCAACAACAGGAATCGTATTCACAAACCAGCTAAATGTTGTTTCTACTGGAAGGTCACCGCCTGTCAGAGTAACAGTTACTGTGTACTCACCGGCCGTTTGCAAGGTTCCAGAAATCACACCGGTAGTTGGATCGATGTCCAACCCATCAGGCAAACCGGTTGCCGAGAAGGTGAGAGTATTCCCTTCGTTGTTACCAGCGATTAGCTCTAAGAATCCAAGCTCACCTACGTTACCTATTTGGTCACCTACAGGGGTGATATCAGGTAATTCAGCTCGTGCGATTAGGCTAAAGTTATCATAAACGATGTTTCCACTCTTGCCTTCGATTGTAGAGAATAGCTCAAAGGTGATTTCACCACTCTCGTTACTGGTCATTTCGATCAGTTCAAGGGTGTAGTTATCATCATATGTTTCATCCAATTGGCGGACAATCTCTTTAACAAAGTTTCCGTTAACCCAAAGCTCACTGGTCATCTCACCTTGTTCTACATATTCAATGTGGCGAGCTGCATAGAAGCGCATGATGTAAGTGGTCTCAGGCTCTAAACCGGTAATAGTTTGAGCTAAACCACCAGGACCTTGACCACCAACGTCCATAATCCATGTGTCCCCTTCAGCTGAGCCAGGTGAATTTGTATTCTTAATTAAGTCAACACTTTCACGGGTTACACGCCAGTCAGGTAGACCGTCACCACAAAGATGAGGATTGTTATCTGGGCCAGTGTTCTCTGGATCAGCTGAAGCAAATCCAATAGCGCTTTCAAAGTCGCCATTGGCTAAAGCGCGCCAACCACCTGGCTCTACAGCCAAGTTCCCAAAATCGTGGGTGGCTGGTCCAGGCATCGTGCCTTCAACAATCCGAACATTGTCAATCAACAAGCCATTTGGTGCAGCACCATCTTCACCAGATTCAATAACGAAGGTTACGGTTTCTGTTGTTGGCACAAACTCGAACCCATTACACACAACCCAATCTGCTTGCTCATTAGTATGAATACCTTTTGGTGAGCTAGCTCCGGTATTGTAAAGACCCATCCCAGCTGCTACACCATTAATGTAAACAGCAGCATCTGCAGTTGTGCCAATACCAAAACCGGTGTTACCGCGATAATCAATCCGTAAAGTGTAAGCTTGATCTGGGGTAAGACCACTAACGGTCTGAGAAATCGTACTGGTATTTAAATCTAAAGATTTAAAGCCTTCAGATTGTTTTGAGTTAATAACATCAACACCTTTCTCACCAATAACCGTCCAGTCAGTCAAGCTGCCTTTGTTATTACCAGGTCCGTCCGTTTCGAACGAACCATTTTTGATTTGGTATGGTGCAACCGGAGTTGGTTCAGGGGTCGGAGTAGGTGGAGGAGCAACAGGGGCGTTGTCGGTACCAAACGTGATGTTAAATGCATAATTACGTGCAAGTTCCAAAATCACTGGATCGTTATTCCCGTAAACAACTGGAGAAGGTGGTTGACCTTCTTGAACTTTAAACCCTTGATTCTCATTGTTAGATGAGAAGCTGTACCAAACTAGGTCCCCAGTGTCTGTAAGAGCAACTGTACCACCTTCGCCATCACCATTGGTCGCGTTGTTTCCATTTGCATTAGCATCTAAGAAACCGGCCAGCAATGTCTCGCCCGGAGCAAGAGAAACTGTTTTAACGCCTCCATTGACAAAGTCAAAGAATACATTTCCAGTTGGATAGAAAGCTTGGGTTGATCCTACGGCCACAACCGTAAATTCACCATCAGTTGGTTCTTTATCCGCGGCCACTTTAACAACAAATGGTGTAATCGGGACGTTTTCATTTAATGCACGGAACGCAAACTGTGTAAGATAGACAGTAATTGTTGAATTACCATAGTTGGTTAATCCATCGGTCATGTTGATAACCATATTTTTGATAGATCCATCAACGCGTTCTGCGGGTTGTGAAGTCGCGGCGTTACCACCAATGGTGCTGTGTTTCACAGTCCATTTAAATGTAGTAGTCGCTTCACCACCTGTTCCGTCCTCAACTTTTACAGTAACGTCTGTTGGCCCACTAATTGACCAAGTGTTGCCAGATATCTCGCCGGTATTGGCGTTAATATTCAGATTGTTCGGCCAAGATCCAACTTTGCTAAATGTTAGCGTATCCCCATCTGGGTCACTTGCTTGAATAAACAAGTTTACTTTTTCACCTTGTACGGTGATTTGATCACCAGGATTTGAAATTGTGGGGTCTGCATTAATGGCCGACACATCTGTAGGCGCATTAGCGACTGTATTCCCCGCGTCAGAGGCCGATGCCACAAAACCGAGAACTGGTCTTGAAGCAAGCAGCACTAAAATTGTAAGCAGTAAGCCTACAAACAATATTCTAGAATTCTGTAATTGTAATTTCCTTTCTTTCATGTGGTTTCCTTGTTAAGAATAATTATCCCAACCAATTTTGAAACTGTAACACAATACAATTTCAACTTTTGATTTTTGGAGTTACAAATTAGTTATAGTTATTAAAAGTTGTGACTCAGTAGCGTCTCCACTCAACATTTTGGGATTGAATGAGTTTTAGTTACTTCTAGTAACTCTTGCCCGAGTCACCTCACATCAATTCATCATTTAAAGTGTAATTTTTGTTTCTAAATTTCTACCTTCATGCAGACCGTGGGGTTTGATGAGTAAAGTTCATTTGAATGAATTTTCGATGAATTAAAGGCAGAAAAATCCTTTGTCTCCTTCACTAATTAGGGGCATTGTTTTGCTTGCCGGTCAAAATTAGTGCTATTACGTCAACTGAAATACTCCGAGGGACTCGCTTCGAAATTTAAAGCGAAGCCTAAAACATATTTTTAGAGTTGTTCAGATACTTTTGATTTAAGCCACACCCACCTACAACCGTTGGCATCCACACCACAGGGTCTCTCATGCAACTGAAAATAGCTGAAAGAAATTTTGTTGAGGATAGATAACGGGCAAATAAATTAAGAAATAAGCGATGGGGAAACACTCATTATCCTTGGGTGATAATTCATTTATTATTTTTATCGAAACTAATATTGAGTAGACAGTTTCTTATATGCAAAGACTCAAAACTGATTGTCTCTCGCTAGTAGATTAGCTTGCACATTGTCACTGCTAAAACTTACAGATTCTCTTAATTGTGCCCCCACTTTAAGTATTAAATTGGATACAGTTGAGTTAGGAAATCTGAACTTATCTATATTTTCTCTCGAGAGAAATCAGACAATGCCACTAATCGTACGCACCCTTATGTACTTGCCAGGCAAAGAAGATAAGCAGAGCTAGCAAGAGAGAGAGGATGATCATAACAAACCCAAGCCCGATCAATAGTGGCACCTCATCCGGCGTAATATTGATTGAATCAAATAAGGAATTACGGGCTTGCTGTTCAACAGCTGCTTCTGAAGCTACTGCTTCGGCCGAGGTATCGACCGCATCTTCATCATTAGGCTCAGAAACTCCTGCAACCTCTTCTGGGGTTGGCACTACAGTTGGTTCAGCTGTGGGCTCGGCCGTTGGTACAGGGGTCGCCTCAACTACCACCTCTTCAGGCGGTTCTTCAACGGCCGCAACTTCAATAACTTCATACTCTTCCCAACCAAAGAGCTGCCCAACAGATGCGACTCGGCTACCTAGCGAAACACAATTCGGGCTTGTTGGTGTGTAGTTATCTAAAAATACAGTGGCAAAGTCGACGGTTAAGTCATCTTCAAATATATCGGCCGACTGATTGACATTGACGAATTGCGGATTCTCATTTTGCCCACCAATCGAGCCGGTATACATATTGAATTCGCAGTTATTGGAAAATCCGACATTCCCATCAGGGAATTCTGAGCGACCAAAAACATTGACAGTATTTGACACCAAATGTTCAGTTTGATCGCCACCTGATTGGAGCGAAAACGAAGCCATGTTTTCTTTATTAAAGTGACCGTACACCGTTGTCTGGTTTATTTGCCAATTGCTGCCTACGTTCGGCTGCGCATTGTTCATACCCAAAGCATTATTAGTAAAGCGGGTAATCACAACATCGTTCATCATCAAGTTGTTAACCCAAGCGGTCGTTTTTGTTGGTTCGCCCCTATCTCCTAAAATGAGCGCGTTCATGAGGTTAGGCCCCATGATCGAACGTTCAATCGTTAGATTATTAAAGTCATCAGCGCTATAAATTTGAATACCGTCGTTATGGGTACACCAATTAAAAGCCTCTCGCCTAGCCACAGGTTCGGCCGGATATCTGTGATACTCAGCACTCATTGATGGGGCACCAGATTCGTCACAGCCTGACACATCATCGGCCGTGCAAACCTCTTCCTCTGGGCTATTGTCAACGCCAGAGTGGGCCCGTTGATTGTAAAACCACGAGTTTGAAATCGAAATATCATCCATATTGTTGAATATTCCGTCAGCCGGGCTCGTAAAGTTTGATTGAATCGCATCGGCCGCATTATCGTGAACTTCTAAAAATTCAAATTTGTGCCCCGTACCAGCCAGCTTGATTCCCGCAGATCCGTGATAAGGATAGTAGAGATCAGGCCCCACATTCTCCTCATTGCCAGAAGGTGGTAGATCTGGAGCTCTTTCAATCGATCCATTGTTATAAATTTTAAAATAGCGCAGAGTAATGTTCCGCGTATTGTTATCAACCTGATTATCTGTTCGGTCTGGGTCAAGCGTAATACCGCCGCGTCCCCATCCATGAATCACAAAACCGCTACGACGGGTTCCATCAACAATAATATTTGATACCCCATCTCTAAACACCATTCCGTAGCTGCCCGCTTCATTCAATTCCGACTCATCCCATTCAAGCTGACCACATTCAGGTAAAGGAATGCTATTGCCGCCAAAAATAATAGCGGTTCCATTCCGCCCCTCTTCTTCTGACAGCTGAATCGTAATCGGCAAATCGTCGGTTCCACTAGATGCGGGCTCTAATGTAGACGTATAGGTCATCGATTGACCAAGTTCTCCCCCATCAATAATGATCTTGTCTCCGGGGCCAACCGAGGTCCAGTCAATTTGATTTAATTCATTCCAAGCTGTATCCCAACTCAATCCATCTTGGTTGGTTCCGTTTTTTGAAACATACAAAACCGAAGGGGACTCTTGTTCCATAACAGAAGCGATCGTATCGGTTTGATCCAGCGATGAATCAATCTCTTTTACAGAGCCAATTACAGTTGATGATTCGCTCGAAAATTCAAATACAGGATTTGCGAAGGAGACTTTGGCTCCAAATAACAAAAACAGGATGGATAAGGTGTGGATGAATATAGTTTTCTTGTGCATGAAATTAAGTTCTGCTCTGAGGGTTTAATTCCCTTTCAGCTCTTCTGTAGGGGTTCACATGTTAGCGCCAGAAAGATTATAGGACCCTTCTACAAAAATTTGGTCATAATTTTAAGACTTTCCCATATTTTTTATGTATTCCACCCTAAAACCCCCATTTACACGGCTCAATCGTAAGCTACGCCGAAAGAAAAACTAAAAAGGCGAGAACGCCTGAGGGTCATTCTCGCCTGTATTTTGCTGGGTGTTCATAGCCGGTTTGTTGTGATTCTATCCATCCGGCTAAAAGTGTGATTATCTAGCGGATAAAAATTGTGCAGCAGGAGGCTAATTTATTCCATTTTGTCGTCGCCACCCTACTCTATACTAATGTTCCCCATCTCTTTTCAAATAATACAACGTTCGCACCGCCATTATTCAGGTCGAATTCATCTAATGATCGTTGACCGCATTCAGGTATCGGGACATTGTTGCCGCCATAGGCAAGCGTATGTCCATTGCGGCCGGGTTCGCTAAACAGTTGGACCAGAGTCGAGTTTCTGTTGTAGCTCCGTTTAGTCGCGGGGTACATTGTTCTTCGGGTGGATTGGGATCATCAGTTGAAACAGCGATCAGCTCGAATCGATCAAGCCGAGTACCCGACTCACGGTTATAAACCGTCAGAGTATGCTCGCCCGCCTCCAATTTAAAGCTGAGCGGGTCACCCATTGTGCGATCATTCGCCATATCCGTTTGAAAGCCGTCTGCAATAGCAAGGTCCCATAAATATCCGGCCGAGGGAGTATTGTCAATCGTAAAGAAGAATGAATTGTGTGCGAGATTGCGGGCATCCACCCAAGTTTTTATCTGGTACATCCCAGTTTGTGGCACTTGAACACAATAAATCGCCTTGTGCGGGTTGTTCGCAATCGTAAACATATCCTCTATATCATCGGGCGCATGCACAAACTGTCCCCCGCTGGCGCTCTCATCCTGAGCGATCTGCATCTCCCCCAAAAGTAGTCCT
Organism: Chloroflexota bacterium; assembly: GCA_020628815.1. GTDB lineage: Bacteria > Chloroflexota > Anaerolineae > Promineifilales > Promineifilaceae > WTJY01. The sequence goes on from JAHDEN010000029.1 coordinate 23,603, forward strand.
TCTTCAGCCTCTTGATTCAGACCCCCACAGAGCCCAAGACCGGAAGATTGGTCAAAATTTGCCCCCGAAATTTGAAAAATTGAAAAGATAATGACTATCAATCCAATCGACAAACATGTAAACAGGTACTTTTTACTCATAATTTATTCCTTGGTGCTAGCTCGGTTGCTTTGATTATTAAAAATGGTCTGCCGAGCAAGACGGCCGGAATTATGAGAAGGTAGAATGTTTATGGGTGATGCATGAGGCTCACAAATCTAGTAACCCAGTTTACAAACCGCATTGCAAAACAAGGGGGACTTTTTAGCCACAGTTCCAATTTCCCAGAGGTAGAGCAATCCCAAACGAAAAATTCACAATTTCTTACGATCCCCCTTTAGAATTAGTGAACAATTGGTGAAATAAAGATCAACTAGTTCATTATTCCGTTAACTAATCGTGAACTATTCTCTAACTGAAAAAAAACAATCCAAAAAACAGCGAAATAGTCGAGTAATCTACTTAAAGGCAAGCCTATCGCTTAAGTCACAACGTAAGAAATTCACCGTATGCTTTAAAGAGTAAACGCCTGTCCAGAGGGCACTAAAACACAGAAAAAATCTAGTTGAAATTCATTGATTTCAACGCTAAAAAAGCGATTTTTTCAACCGCAGACCTCCTTCAACAAACGTTTATAACTTAATAACTTTTTGCCATGCGATTAGAACAAAAATGTCCTGATTAGGTCGAGTTTTTCTTGCATGCGATACATCCCGCATTTAACTGAAATATAGAGAGGATGCTGACGATATTCCGTTTACTTACATAACAACCAGCCATAGGAATGTCAATCGTTATAGGGGCGACCTCAGCAACTTTACTCAGCCATCAGTTCTACAAGATTAAAAGCTAAAATTTTAAAACAACTATTCAGAGGGTGTTAATTGTACAGGCAACTGTGATAAGCCTGTGCTACGAGGTACTAATAATATGGAACGCGGTGTAAACTTAACTATTACGAGCGGAAAAAATCCACAATTCAAAGGAGCTCAGAAACCAGCATACTTCTTACTAAAAAGGCTCTTCGACATTTCCGTCTCCCTTGGTGTCTTATTGGCGACTTTCCCAATCTTGGCAATCATCTACATCTTAATCAAACTTGACTCTCCCGGAAGCCCGATCTTTGTTCAAGAGCGGGTGGGGACAAAACTGACAAGAATAAATGGCAAAAGAGTTTGGACTCAACGCAACTTTAACATGTATAAATTCCGGACTATGAAAACAAATTCATCGTCTGATTTGCACCAAAAATTCATCAAAGCTTACATTGAAGGCGACAACGATCTAATGGAGTCTATCAATCAACAAAAAGCTGATGAAAAAGGCAAATTTAAAATCAGTGACGATCCACGGATCACCAAACTAGGAAAATTTTTGCGCAAAACCTCACTTGATGAGCTTCCTCAATTTTGGAATGTTCTAAAAGGGGAAATGACCATCGTTGGCCCTCGGCCGCCGCTCCCCTACGAGGTTGCTCTTTATCGCCCGTATCACTTCAAACGCTTGAACACAAAGCAAGGTATCACCGGATACTGGCAAGTGAACGGTAGAAACTCAACCACCTTTGAAGAGATGGTTAAGTTGGACGACGAGTACATCACAAAGCAATCCTTTTTCCTAGATCTTAAAATTCTGTTTCAAACTTTTGCAGAAATGTTCATTAAGCAAGAAACAAAATAAGTACAACAAACACTATGTAGAGGGACCTACAAGAATCAATTACCAAATTTAAGGATGGCTATCAATGTCAAAGAAAATAAGAGTTGGAGCAATTGGGTGCGGGTACTGGGGACCCAACCTGATCAGGAACTTTATCGAAATCCCAAATTCAGAGCTTGTGGGAGTTGCTGATTTAGACCAAAAATTACTGGCTCGGATGGAAGATCGATTCCCTCAGATTCAGAACACAACCACTAACTATCGGGATCTGTTTGAAATGGATCTTGATGCAGTGATTATTGCAACCCCTCCTCAGACGCACTATACAATCGCCAAAGATTGCATGGAGCATGGTTTGCACGTACTGGTTGAAAAACCACTTACGTTAAATAGCGATGAGGCTTCAAAATTAGTTAAAATCGCGGAAGAACATAAACGCGTTTTGATGGTAGGCCATGTGTTTGAATACAACACGGCCGTATTAGAACTCAAACAGCTCATAGACAGCGGAGAATTGGGCGATATTTACTACATCGACTTTATCCGTGCTAGCTTGGGATTATTCCAAACAAAAGCAAATGTTCTTTGGGACCTCGCGCCTCATGACATCTCTATTTTACGTTTTCTATTAGGTGAAGACCCTCTCACTATTAGCTCAACCGGAATGTCTTGTATCAACAACGGCATCGAGGACGTAGCATATACCACGTTCACTTTCCCAAATCGTATCTTGGCTCATATTCGCTCAAGCTGGTTAGATCCAAACAAAAATCGTAGCGTTACCATTGTTGGTAGCAAAAAGATGGTTGTTTATGATGATCTAGAACCGCTCGAGAAAATCAAGATTTACGACAAAGGGGTAGAAGTTATCAGAAGAACCGATACTTATGGGGACTTCTCATTCTCATATCACTACGGAGATATGACAGCACCTTACTATCGCTTTGAAGAGCCCCTTCGTGAAGAATGTAAGCACTTCTTGGACTGTATCGAAAATGGGAAACAACCACGTTCAGACGGCAAGAACGGTCTTCGAGTAGTTCAAATTTTAGAGGCTGCGGATTATTCTCTTAAAAACAAAGGTATCGCGGTCTCAATGAATTTTGAAACCAATGAGATCACCTCGGCTTTCTAAGGTTCTGTGCCAAAAGACTTTAAAGTTTAAAATTAAACCCACCAACATGTTTGCTTCAACAGAACCAAACATGTTGGTGGGCAAGTCTAAAACATCATCTACAAGAACGTGATGTTGATCGAGCCCTTAATAAAATTAGTATTCAAAATCCTACCTCGGATTTTCTATCGTTTCTTGAACTCCAAATCAAAATTAAAAGCATAAACTAAAAACAATCCACAAGTTTTGGATTTTAGTCCCGTTTTCTCTGTAATGGTTTAACGTGACACACTTATCAAAAAACTGTCTTAGGATTCAAATAGAATCTAATTCTATTCTATATTGAAGAATTGGACGGAGTTATTTCAGTAAAAATCTGAGCCAACTTTATTCATCGAAATCTATTTTTAAGAGGTGAACATCTTAATGCTCATTAGCTTGATTAAAAAGAGCTATCAGGCAACGAGACCGCCTCAGGATGTAGGAAAAAAACATGAAAGTACCATTTGTAGATCTACGTGCACAGTACCAAACAATTAAAGCTGATGTACACGAAGCCGTTAATGGCGTAATGGAAAGAGGGGACTTTGTCTTGGGTGGCAAAGTAACAGAGTTTGAAAAAGCTTTTGCAGCATACTGTGGAGCAGAATATGGAATTGGTGTTGATTCTGGTTACTCAGCACTTGAAATTCTTGTTAAAGCTTACGGAATTGGGAAAGGGGATGAGGTCATCACGGCCGCAAACACCTTTATTGCAACCACATTAGCAATTACCAACTCAGGCGCTGTTCCTGTCTTGGTCGACATGGATCCAAAAACTTACAACATCGATCCAGCTAAAATCGAGGCTGCAATAACCGAAAACACAAAAGCGATCATGCCCGTTCACTTGTATGGCCAACCAGCTGACATGGAAGCGATCATGAAAATTGCGGACAAGCACAACTTGGTCGTCATTGAAGATGCTTCTCAAGCGCATGGCTCTAAAGTTAATGGCAAACGGGTTGGAAGCATGGGGCACGCATCAGGCTTTAGCCTATATCCCGGAAAAAATCTGGGTGGCTATGGTGATGCAGGCATTATCACAACCAATGACCCAGCGATCGATGAAAAATGTCGTATGCTGCGCAACCTTGGTATGAAGGTTAAGTATTATCACGATATTAAAGGGTACAACAATCGTCTAGACACCATGCAAGCGGCCGTCCTATGCGTCAAGCTGCCACATTTAGATGATTGGAGCCAAAATCGACGTAATGCAGCAGCCCGCTACACCGAAAAATTAAAAGGGTTGAACGTGGTTACCCCATCTGTTCCTGATTGGGCAGAGCCGGTTTATCACCTTTATGTGATCCAAGTTGAAGACCGCGATGGTTTGCAAAAACATCTCGGTGAAGCAGGTATCGCTTCTGGTATTCACTACCCGATCCCCATTCACATGCAAAAAGCATACGAAGAGCTACCTTACAGCGAAGGGGACTTCCCAGAAACTGAAGGGTATGCAACGAAGATTCTGTCTCTCCCAATGTATCCTGAAATCACAAACGAAATGATTGATTACGTTGCCGAGAAGATAGCAGAATTCACAGGCTAGTTTTTCCAAGCGGGCGCACTGTAAAGATTAGTGCGTCCGCTTTTTTATTTGGGTAGTCTATATGCCCGCTTCAAACCGTTCTGTTGCTGGAATCTATATCAAACAACCTGCACATGCAGTTAGAAATCTAAATAAAAATTTCGGACCCTAAATAAAGTCTTCAGACCTTGCCGTCTATGATTAAGGTTTACATCTCCTACTATGAACATCAAGCAAATTACGATAATTGAGGATGGTTCAACCCATCCTGATTGGCTGTCACTTCTAGAGAGCTATGAAACAGATGTGTTTCATTCTCCTGGTTGGCTGAACAGCCTTGTACAGACCTATGATTTTGAAATTAAAGCATTCATACTTGTCGATGAAGACAATATTCCGGTAGCGGGGATTTCCTACTGCCAAATTGATGACATGCTTGATCCAAGAATCGTTAGCCTACCATTCTCAGATTTTTGTGACCCTCTAGTTAAAACAAAAGAGCAATGGGATCTTCTGGCGAACAAGTTCTTGGAATTTGATGTGCCGCTGACCTTTAAATGCCTGCATAATGATGTGCCCTTAAATGATGCGCGCATTCCGATGGCCGGCCGTGACAAGTGGCACTGCATTGATTTAAACACCACCTCTGAAGCATTGTGGGACAACATCCACAGCTCCGGCCGACGAGCGGTCCGCAAAGCGCGCAAAAACGGGATCACCGTGCGCATTGGGGAAACCAAAGAAGACCTACGCTCATTCTTCGAATTACACTTGCGCATTCGCAAATTTAAATACGAACTTGTTGCTCAGCCACCCGCCTTTTTCGAAAACATTTGGGACAACTTTATGGCAAAAGGGAACGGTACTTTATTTTTGGCCGAGCACGATGGCAAAGTAATCGGTGGAATCTTTAGCCTCGTTTGGAACAATCGGTTTTACTACAAATTCAACGCTTCGGACACGAGCAATGTCAAACTGCGGCCGAACGACCTGATGCTATGGACCGCGGCCGAGTATGGGATAGAAAAAGGGTACGATTATCTCGATTTTGGCCTAAGTTCTTGGGATCAAGAAGGGCTGATTCGGTACAAAGAAAAGTACGCGACCCGAGTTGGCCAAGTCTCCTTCTTGAAATCTGTACCAAGCAGCGGATGGAGCGAAAGAAACAACAAGATCCGCAGCTTGCTACCGCAGCTAACCGATTTATTCGTAGATCCATCCGTCCCCAATGAAATTACAGAAAAGGCGGGTCAAGTCCTGTATCGGTTCTTCACCTAATTTAGTTATTTCTTAACACCTTAGAAGCACAACTTATACTCGCTGGGGTAGACGTCTGAATTCCGTTCATGTCTACCCCTCTAAGTTTTACCCCGTTGACAATCCCGTTGTCTTGTGGAAATATTTAACCCAAGTAAGTCTGAACTTTGACTCACTTAAAAGCCTACAAACATCAGAATACGGCCCTACAAGCTACACGACTCCACTTCAAATCAACACGCCCACGTCACAACCTATTTGAATCCTACATCACCCTCACCCTGACATCCTCCAACCCATTCCGCTTGACGGCAGTTAGGTTCCCATAAGTTTGAATCAGGCTGATATCCCGTAAATTACGCGTAAATTCTCCTGAATACACCTTTTATTGCCTTTTTTATAAGGTTGTCCGAAAGGAAATTATTCAAACATTAGGACTATTATCTTTAAAGTTACGATAGAAATTGATTTGTTGATTAGGCACTGTGAAGTCTAAAACCTAGTCAATTCCAAATTTAAAGACGAGGACCTCTTAGCCAGCATCGCAACCATATTCTGAAACCAGTGACTTAGCCATCTCAGGCTTAATCGTTGCAGCCGACAAAAAGTAGCCAACAAACCAATTAAGCTGAGATGCGGATAAAGCTATATCACGACCACCCTACTGGCAGGTTGAGCATACTTTTTTTCTTTCGAAAAACAGAAATTTAGGGAATTTTAAGGCACCACATAATGCATATTAACTTACAGACAAAACTTTCAAAACTATTTTCAGGCCACATCACCCAGTTGGCAAAAGAGCCGGCCGCATGGCAAGTCACAGTCAATCTAAAAGATTTCAATTTCTTGATCGACCATGGATTTCAAGGGATGGCCGTCCTACCGGGCACAGCTTACATCGAGATGGCAACTGCTGTTTTCCATCAGGTTGCTGAAACCGAAGAGCAAAACATTCAGCTCTCAAATATTGAATTCCAGAATATTATTTTATTAAAACCAACAGAAGAGTCTTCTGTCAAAATTACGCTCGAGCCAAAAGGGGAGGAGTTCCACTTTACCTGTTCAAGCCTTGATTCAAGCGTGGTTTATGCAACCCTATCGATCAAATCGGCCGACCCACAAACGAGCGGTTCGGCAAGTTTAGATCTGATCAAATCAAGGTTAAGTTCAGCTCAATCAGGAGCTGACTTGTACAGCCAGTTAAGAACGAGTGGGAACGAATATGGCCCGGCATTTCAAGGGATTGAACAACTGTGGCGTACCGATGGGGAAGCTTTAGGAAAATTAAGCTTTAATTCAGAAGTGACCGCAGAATTTGGTCAATCGGCCGCCCATCCCGTTTTAATGGATGTATGCACCCAGGTACTGTCACAAACCAGCGATAGCATGGGTAAAACTTTTGTCTTGGCAGGGTTTGATGCGATCCAGCTAACCGGCCGTCTGTCTGAAGCCGCCTGGAGCCACGCACGGGTCACATCTGATGCAAACGGCCAAGGGGAGATGATTACCGGTGACGTCACCATTTTAGATGCGGCCGAGCAAATCGTAGCAACCCTCGTGGGGGGACAATTTAAATATCTGGATTACGATTCGCAGGCCAACAAAACCCCCATCGCGATCTCAGCCACATTTACCGGCGAACCGGTAGAAAACACGCTTAAATTTTGGGGAGACACGCTCGAAACCCCATTCGATGTCAAATTTGCCCCGTACAACCAAGTCTTCCAAGAGCTGCTGGACCCCAACAGCTTGTTATCAACCAATCAAGATGGGTTAAACGTTTTGATGGTACGGTTTGAAGATTGGATTCGTGAAGATCAAAATCTAAAACTACAGGTCAGTGACGAAGAAAAAGAACAGCTTTTGGCCGATCACAACCGTCGCATATTGCCCAACAAAATCGAGATTGCACACCTTAATCAGTATGAAACCGATTATGTGTATCAAGAGATTTTTGCAGACCGCAGCTATCTAAAACATGGGATTACGATCAACGACGGAGACACGATCGTTGATATCGGTGCCAACATCGGGCTTTTTACCCTGTTCTGTAATCAACAGGCGAAAGACACCACGATCTACTGCTTCGACCCATCACCCCCCATTTTCAAGATGCTTGAAACCAACGTGAAGTTGTATGGGGCAGACGTACGGCCGTTTAACATCGGAATCTCTGACAAAACCAAAACGGCCGAATTTACCTTCTACAAAAAATCATCTGTATTTTCTAGCTTTAACGCGGATGCCGAAGACGATGAAGCAGCGGTTGCGGCCGTCGTTGAAAATATGCTAGGCGGCGCAGGAATTACCGACAAAGCTGAAGTTGAAAAATTTGTGGCAGAGATGATGGAAGACCGTATGGAGAGTGTGCCATACCAATGCCAGCTCAAATCTTTGTCAGATATGATCCGCGAAGAAAATATCGAGTATATCGACCTGCTAAAAGTTGATGCTGAAAAGAGCGAGCTCGAAATTCTGCAAGGGATCGAAGAGCAAGACTGGGCCAAGATCGGCCAGCTTGTGCTCGAAGTGCATGACCGTGAAGGGAGCTACATCGCCGACGTTCAGGCCCATCTCATCTCAAAAGGGTTTGAGCTAGAGATGGAAGAGGAAGACATGTTGACCCACTCAGGGTTGTACAACATCTTCGCGACACGGCCGGAACATGTGGCTAAAGTTAAACGGACCCATGCAGACAAACAAACTGCGGCCGAAAAAATCACCCAGAATGTGAACAACTTAACCGGTGCGCTAAAAGGGGCGGCAGAACGCTCCCCATCACCCTATTTGGTGATGGTTTGCCCACCGTCTCCCGTAGTTGCCACCGACAAAGAAATGGTCGCCCTGTTTGCAGAGATGGAAACCGCCCTGCTGGCAGAGTTGAGCGGCAACAGCAACATCTTTGTCACAAAAACAAGTGAGCTGATGGAGCAGTATCCGGCCGTCGAATATTACGACTCACACAGCGACATGCTGGGGCACATCCCCTACACGGCCGAATTTTTCAGCAGTATTTCAAGCCTAATCGCCCGTAAATTTAGCGCCATGAGCCGCCCACCGTACAAAGTGATTGTGCTTGACTGCGACAATACCCTTTGGGGCGGCGTTGCCGGTGAAGATGGGCCACAAGGTGTTGAAATCAGCGACCCATTCAAAGCGTTGCAGGCGTTCATGATTGAACAAACCAAAGCGGGCATGGTGCTGTGTTTAGCCAGTAAAAACGTTGAAGAAGATGTTTTCGCCGTCTTTGATGCGCGTGACGACATGCCGCTAAAACGGGAACACATTGTGACCAGCCGGATTAACTGGGAGCGTAAATCCCAAAATATTCAAGAGATGGCTGAAGAGCTGAATTTAGGTTTAGACAGCTTCATCTTTATCGACGACAACCCGGTAGAAATTGCAGAAGTGAGTGCAAGTTTGCCGATGGTTCTGTCTCTACAACTGCCTGAATCGGCCGATGAGATCGAGCATTTCTTGAACCATGTTTGGGCGTTCGATCATCTCAACATCACCGAAGAAGATCGCAAACGGACCGCCATGTATCAACAAAACATGGCCCGTGAGCAGTACAAAACCGATGCGATGACGCTGACCGATTTCTTGGACGGCTTGAACATCGAAATCCAAGTGAACGAGCCAACGGCCGAACAAATGCCCCGTGTGGCCCAGCTCACCAATCGGACCAATCAGTTCAACTTTACGACCGTGCGCCGTAGCGAAGCGGACATCGCCAAAGAACAGGCGGCCGGAACGTTAGACATTCTGGCAGTGACCGTAACAGACCGCTTTGGTGATTACGGGCTGGTCGGCGACGTCTTCTACTCAGCCGACGACAGTGCGGTCACCGTAGACACCTTCTTGCTCAGCTGTCGCGTTTTGGGACGGGGTGTTGAACACACGATGTTGGCCAAACTAGGCGAAATCGCCTCTGCTAAAGGATTGGATCAGATCAAGGTCACCTTTACCCCAACGGCCAAAAACAAGCCAGCCCTAGACTTTTTAGAAAGTGTCGCGGCCGACTATAAATCTGAAACTGATGGCGGATTGTTATTCACGATTCCGGCCGACTATGCCGCAGGCTTAACCTACAGCCCGGCAAACTCCATCGAATACGACATTAACAGCAAGAAAAAATCGGCCGCAGCCCCAGCCGCTGGCCGCACAAACTTCGCCAAAATCGCGACAGACCTCAACAGCTCGGCCGCCGTCCTAAAACTGGCCGAAGCCAACGTGGTCGAAGAACGGCCGGAGCTAGAAGCTGAGTATGTGGCACCTGCCAATAACTTAGAGCGCTCAATTGCTCAAGTTTGGCAAGAAGTCCTCGCCATCAACAAAATCGGCATCCACGACAACTTCCGCGAGGTGGGTGGCACGTCGCTAAAAGGTGTGCAGCTTGTGGCCCAGCTCAAACGGGATCTGAAAATCGACATTTCGATTATCGACTTGTTTGAAAGCCCAACCATTAGCCTGATGACCGCCATGCTAGAGCAAAACAGCGCGAGCGGTTCACCTGCCAACGAGAAGCAAGAAGCGGCTAAAAGCCGTGGTGCTGCCCGACGCGAAGCGCGCAAAGCTCGTCGCAAACAAGCGTAACCAAGATAGCCTCAACCTACGTGTTTCGTGGTGCGTTTCGACAAATGTTTGTTGAAACGCACCACGAAACACGCTTTTAACCAGAAGTCTTTATTTTCTGGCTAAACAAAGTACAACCTTATGAGTAGTGAATTTGACATAGCAATTATCGGGATGGCCGGCCGTTTTCCCGGAGCAGACAACGTAAACGAGTATTGGCAAAATCTAGCCAATGGCGTCGAATCAATCACCTTTTTCTCGGACGACGACCTGCGAGAAGCTGGCATTGATGAAGATACAATCAACAACCCAAACTATATTAAAGCAGCCCCGGTTCTAAAAGAAAGCCCCGCTAAATTTGATGCGTCGTTTTTCGGCTATTCGCCCCGTGAAGCTCAAACCATGGACCCGCAACAGCGGCTGTTTTTAGAATGCGCTTGGGATGCCCTTGAACATGCCGGATACGATGCGCAACAAATGAAAGCGTCTGTCGGGGTGTTTGGTGGCGCAGCCATGAACACCTACTTCATGTACAGCGGCCTCATCCCCCGATTTTCTACAGATTATTTGCCAACCCTAATCGGCAACGACAACAGCTTTTTGACCACACGGGTCTCGTACAAACTTAATTTGACCGGGCCGAGCGTCACGGTTCAAACCGCCTGCTCTACCGGCTTGGTTGCGGTTCACACAGCGGCTCAAAATCTAATCAACCAAGAATGCGACGTCGCTTTAGCGGGTGCAGTCTCGGTAAAGGTGCCGCATACCAACGGCTATTTGTATGAAGAAGGGAGTGTGCAAACGCCTGACGGCCACTGCCGCACCTTTGATGCTGGCGCACAGGGAACCATCTTCGGTTCTGGCGTTGGCTTTGTGGTGCTCAAACGGTTGAGCGATGCGGTTGAAGACGGCGATACGATCTTCGCAGTCGTGAAGGGCTCTGCCATCAACAACGATGGCTCTTCAAAAATCGATTACACCGCTCCCAGCGTCAGCGCGCAATCAGAAGTGATTACTGAAGCGATGGCGGCGGCCGACATCACGGCTGACAGCGTGTCGTACATCGAAGCACACGGAACCGGCACCTTCTTGGGTGACCCGATCGAAATTTCCGCTTTGACCAAAGCGTACGAAAAAGACACTGACAAAAAAGGCTACTGCGCCATTGGATCGGTCAAAACCAACATTGGCCATTTGGATGCGGCGGCCGGAATTGCCGGTTTGATCAAAACGGCTTTGGCCCTGCAAAACAAAAAGATTCCGCCGAGCCTCCACTTCGAATCACCCAATCCACAAATTGATTTTGCCAACAGCCCGTTCTACGTGAACACGGAACTGGCAGATTGGGAAACACCAAACGGCCAACCGCGTCGGGCAGGCATCACCGCTTTAGGGATTGGGGGCACCAACGCTCACGTGATTTTGGAAGAGGCACCGGTCACCACCCCATCAGATTCAACTGATCGGATGCAGGTGATTCCCCTTTCTGCACGTTCTAAAGATGCGCTGGACAACGCAACCCAGAACTTGGCCAAGCATATCAAAGCCAATCCTGACCAAAACTTGGCAGACGTGGCTCACACGCTGCAAGTCGGCCGGAAAAAATTTAACCATCGCCGCATTGTGGTTGCCAAAGACGGCCAAGATGCCGTTGAGGCACTCAGCGACAAAAGCCGCTGGGTAGACATGGTACAAGAAAGCGCCAACCGTGAGATCGTCTTTATGTTCTCGGGGCAAGGATCACAATATTTGAACATGGGGCGCGACCTGTACAACAGTGTGCCGATGTTCAAAGACACGGTTGATGAATGTGCTGAGATTTTGGAAGATCACTTGGATCTAGACATCCGTGATCTCATGTTCCCGAGCGAAGAAAACGCAGAATCGGCCGCACAAGAGATCAACCAAACTTATATCACTCAACCTGCCCTGTTCACCATCGAATTTGCGCTAGCAGAAATGCTGATGGACTGGGGGATTGAACCCAGCGCCTTGGTCGGACACAGCATCGGTGAATACGTAGCCGCTTGTGTAGCCGGTGTCCTTGAATTGGAAGATGCCCTAGAGCTAGTTGCGACCCGCGGCCGTTTGATGCAAAGCTTGCCAAAAGGCTCAATGTTGGCCGTGCTTCAGCCAGAAGCTGAGGTGACCCAACACATCAACGGCAAATTGTCGATGGCCGTTATCAACGGCGACTCGCTCTGCGTGGTAGCTGGCGAAGATCAGGACGTTGATGCGCTCGAAACAAAATTGAGCGGCCAACAGCTCAACGTGCGCCGTTTGCGCACCAGCCATGCGTTCCATTCAAAAATGATGGACCCGATCTTGGATGAATTTACGGCCGCCGTTGCTCAGTTTGAGCTAAACGAACCTGAAATTCCGTTTGTTTCTAACGTGACCGGCACATGGATCACCAATGCGCAAGCGACCGACCCATCCTACTGGGCCAACCATTTGCGCAATACGGTCCGCTTTAACGACTGCTTGGGAACGTTGCTAGAAGTTGAAGATCGCATTCTGGTTGAGATTGGCCCCAGCAATACGCTGGCCAATCTGGCGAAACAACATGCGGCCAAGACCAAAGCGCATACGATTTTAGCGACCACACGCCATCCAAAAGACACCACGGCCGACGATGTGTTTGCCTTACAAACCTTGGGTCAGCTGTGGATGGCAGACGCCCCCATCGACTGGAGCAATTATCACGATGGTGAAGTTTGCCATCGGGTCCCGCTCCCGACCTATCCGTTTGAGCGCAAAGAACATTGGTTTAAACCGAAACAACAGCCACAAACTGCGGCGGTCGCCGCTCCAGCCCCAACTCAGGGTGTTGCTCGCCGCACCGATTTGTCAGACTGGTTCTACATCCCTTCTTGGAAGCGCAGTTCGCTCCCAAAATCGGCCGGGATCACTGGCCAAGAACATTGGCTGATCCTAATCGATTCAAACGATACCGGATCGCAATTGGCGACCCATTTATTGGGATTGGGCCACAAAGTTAGCTTGGTCGAAGCTGGTTCAGAATTTAGCCAAATCGATAATCAACTAACGATCAACCCGGCCGCCCAAGCTGACTACACGACACTGCTAAACAGCCTAGAGTCGCAACCGGACAAAATTGTTCACCTGTGGAACATGGAAGGGAATGCCGAAGACAATGCTGGCAACAGCGGCTTCTTCTCCCTCTTCTTCTTGGCCAAAGCCTTGAGCGAGGCACGCTATACCAACCCGATCCGCTTAGCCGTTGCGGCCCGCCACATGTTTGATGTGCTGGGTGGCGAACGGGTGATCGCTGAAAAATCTACCCTGCTTGGCCCCATTCGGGTGATGCCAAAAGAGCTAGCCAACGTGCGTACGCTCGCCATCGATTTCCCAGCCCAACATCCAGATGAGCTCGTCATCGATCAGATTTTGGCCGAAATGTTCGCCTCTCACGGTGACACAGAAATCGCATGGCGCGGCCGTCACCGTTGGGTCCAAACGTTTGAGAACGTGCAGCTTCCGGCGCTAAAGGATCAACCCGTTTTACAAAAAGATGGGGTTTATCTGATCACCGGCGGTTTTGGTGGGATTGGATACGCCATTGCGGAACATTTGGCTGAGCAAGTTCAGGCGAACATCATATTGGTCGGCCGGTCTCCATTCCCAGATCGTGAAAAATGGGGCGAAGCAGATGCGAAAACCCAAGCAAAAATCGCCCAAGTCCAAGCGTTAGAAGCCCACGGTGCAAAAGTACTGGCGCTCAGCGGCGATGTCACCAACTATGACGACATGGCGCTCGCCTTCAGCAAAACGGCCCAACAGTTTGGCCCCGTTACCGGTGTGTTCCACACGGCCGGAGCGATTGAAGATGGGCTGATCAGTCTGAAAGAGGCTGAAAGTGCGGAGCGAGTTCTCAACTCAAAAGTTGCGGGCACATCTGTAATTTACGATCTGCTTCAAACCCAAAGCGGCAAATTCTTGACCCTATTCTCATCGGTCAATGCGATTTTGGCTCCTGCTGGCCAGGTCGATTACAGCGCGGCCAACAGCTTTATGGATGCATTTGCACTTGCCCATCAGTCAGCGCCAGAGTCAGCCCCCAACGTGTTTTCGATCAGCTGGCCCGGCTGGCAAGATGTGGGCATGGTGGCCCAAATGCCCGACTCTGCATGGAAAAAAGAGACGTTGGCACGTGGTGTAGGCACGGCCGAAGGGATGCTGGCTATCGCCCGTGTCATGGCTCATGAGGTTCCCCATGCGGTTGTTTCTCCCGTTAATTTCTTAGATGAGTTTGAACCGATCAACGCGCCAAAGACCCGATTTGTGTCAACGGCTGTGGCCGAGGCATCGAATGAAAGTGATCAGGTTGATGAAGTGGCTCCGGTTGCGCTCACGGGCGACAGCATTTACGCCAATCATGTGCAGGCTTCTATCGCCTCAATTTGGGAAGAGCTGTTGGGTGTTGAACAACCTGCCCCAGATGAAAATTTCTTCGACTTAGGCGGCAGCTCGCTTATCGCATTACGCCTCTTTGCCGACATCGAAAAACTGTATGACACCCGTCTGCCGTTGGCTACACTGTTTGAACGGCCGACGATTGAACAGCTCGCGGAGCTATTTGAAGGGGTTGTTGAAGAACCGGCTCCAGCCCAAATTACGGCTGAGCCATCGAATCAACCGGCCGCAGCCCCTGCCCCGGCAAAAACCAAAGGACCCATCGCAATTCCTTGGCGCTCACTGGTCAAGATTCAGCGGGGCAGCGACACAAAACTACCGCTGTTTTTGATGCACGGCGCCGGTGGCAACGTCCTCATTTATCGCGATTTGGCCCGCCATTTAGGCAGTGACCAAACGGTTTACGCATTGCAGTCGGTTGGCATCAACGAAAATGAGGAGCCGCACACAACCATAGAGCAGATGGCGATCCACTATGCTGAAGAGATTCTGCAAGAACGGCCGGAAGGTCCGTACATTTTAGGCGGGTATTGCATGGGTGGAACGGTTGCATTAGAAACCGCGCAACAGCTACGCAGTCGGGGCCATGAAGTCGCATTAGTGGCGATGTTTGAAACATACAATTGGGATTGTCTAAAGAAAGACAGCAAATTTGAAGATGCGATCTTCTTCATTCAAAAGCTCGATTTCCATGCCCGCAATATTTTGATGCTCGACTGGTCAGAAAAGAAGCTGTTCTTTGGTGAAAAGTTTGCCGAGCTAAAACGCCGGATTCAAATGAAAACCGGCCGAAAATCAGCCCCAGTTGAAACAACAGAGCTAGACCCAGCAACCCAAGGTGCAGTGGATAAACTTTGGAAAATTAATGACGATGCCGCCCTAGAGTATGTTCCAGATGAATATGATGGGTACATGCTGCAAGTTCGGCCGAAAAAAGGATATAGAAAATATACCCACCCTGGCGTCAACTTTGAAACCGTCAACGAATCTAACATGCACTATGAGACGCTCCCCGTCTATCCGGCCGGCATGATGGTTGAACCATTCGTTGAGCAGCTGGCTCAAGAGTTAAACAAACATATCAATCATGTTTGCGCAAAGGAGGCAGAGAAATAAGCCCAACCATAAACTTTCGATTCAATTAAAGAAGGACTGGAAAATATATCAATTTAGCTCCAAACGACTAACCCCTTAGTTCAGCCCCAACGAACCACTATAAAGGGCATTTTACAAATTTTCGAGGTTGATAGCAGACAGTTTGGGGGAAGCCGAAATGCCAGTCTAGCCGACACATCCTAAGGAATTTTATGGCAAACATGCCATAAACCCTTATATGCAATCAGGGTCAAGCACGTCGTCTCACGTGTGGTGTTTTTCCCCTTGCACAAAATAATATTATGAGCTTTTCGTTCTTTTACAAGATAAAGCGGTTCATTCCAAGAAGTGTGCAGATTGGACTACGCAGAATACGAGCAAAACAAAAAGTGGTTAAACATAAAAATGTATGGCCTATCTTAGATTCAGCAGGCAACCGGCCGGCCGGTTTTCCAGAATGGCCCGATGGGAAACAGTTCGCATTTGTGCTCATGCACGATGTAGAAACCGCCTTTGGCCAAGATAAAGTATTCAACTTAGCGGAGCTAGAGAAAGAAAAAGGGTTTCGATCCTCGTTCAATTTTGTACCAGAACGGTACGAACAGAATTACGATCTGCACAGCCATTTAAAAGCGAATGGATTTGAAATTGGCGTGCACGGCCTTAATCATGACGGCAAATTATTTAGCTCGAAAGATATATTTAAAGGTAGAGCCAATAAAATAAATCAGTATCTGATCGATTGGGATGCGGATGGGTTTTGTTCTCCGTCATCTTTTCACAATCTATCGTGGATGCATGATCTAAATATCAATTATGAATCATCCACATTTGATACTGATCCATTCGAGCCTCAATCTGACGGTGTAGAGACAATTTATCCTTTTTGGGTACAAGACCCAAATAACCAAGGAAGAGGATTCGTCGAGTTGCCCTACACCCTACCACAAGATCACTTACTCTTTGTCATTTTACAAGAAGAAACGTCTGATATATGGCAGAGAAAATTAGACTGGATTGCGGAAAATGGGGGCATGGCCCTCATCATCACCCATCCAGATTACATGAATTTCGGCCAATCCCCAATGGGCTTAGAGGAATACCCTGTTGAACGATATTCAGACTTTCTTGACTACGTTAACGAGACGTATGGTGGCCAATTTTGGCATGCTCAACCACGCGAAGTCGCAAATTATTTTAAAAACTCAATTCAAAACAAAGACCCTGTGCTCCAATAGCACAGCCGCATCATTTTCAGCTAGCAGCCATCCGGTCTTTGTTTGATTAATTATTAAATTTCAAAAGAACCTAACATGAAAAACCGGAAAGCTAAACGAATTTTATTTCTAGTTGAAAATACGCCGTACCCTACAGATGTCCGCGTCCGAAATGAGGCTGAAACGCTTGTTGAAGCAGGCTATCAAGTTCGGGTTGTGGCTCAATCGAAAAAGGGTGAAAAACGACGGGAAGAGGTCAGGGGGGTTCAGGTATATCGCTACCCCCCTCCTCCAGAATTCCCTTCATTTATCGGTTTTGCTGTTGAATACATCTATTCCTACATCGTCGCCCTATTTATTTCAGCCTATATTTTTATACGCCACGGATTTGACGCGATCCACGCGGCCAATCCCCCCGACATTTACGCCTTTTTGGCCATGTTCTACAAACCGTTCGGGGTTAAGTATATTTTTGATCATCATGATCTAACCCCAGAAGTATTTCAGGCGATGTATAACGGTGAAGGAAATAGCACCGTTTACAAAGTATTGCTCTTTATGGAGCGCTTTAGCCTAAAGCTGGCAGATCGAGTGATCGCAACCAATCAATCCTACCGCAAACGGCAAATTGAGCTGCACGGAACCCCGGCCGAAAAAATTACCATTGTGCGTAACGGCCCCAATCTAAAAAGATTTAATCCGGTTGAACCAGACCCGGAATTGCGCGCGAAGGCGGGTACAATTATCGGCTACGCAGGGTCGATGGGTAAACAAGACGGGATCGATTATTTGGTGCGGGCGATGGGTCATCTGGTACATGAACTAAATGAAAAAGATGTCTACTGTGTTTTAATGGGCAGTGGTGCTCAAGAGGGGTTCCTAAAATCGCTAACCAAAGAGCTGGACCTTGAAGATCACATCTGGTTCCCCGGCTGGCTTGAACCTGAGCAGCTCATCGAAATTTTGTCTACGTCTGACATTTGCGCAGGACCAGATCCGAAAAATTCGTTTAATGACCACAGCACGATGATTAAGCTGATGGAATATATGGCGATGGCCAAACCGATCGTTTCATTTGATCTGACTGAAAGTATTTTTAGTGCTCGCGATGCGGCCGTTTACGTCGAGAACAACGACGAAATGGAATTTGCCAAAGCGATTCAGATGTTGATGCATGATGCTGACAAACGTGTGACGATGGGGCAGGCTGGCTACGAGCGGATTCATAAAGAGCTTGCATGGCAATATTCAGCCACAAAAATGCTCGACATGTACAGCGGGTTATTTCCAAGCATGCAGACAAAACAGGTAGATGTTTCTGTAAAAGAAAAGATAGCTTACTAAACAGGAGTGAAACATGAGTGACCGAGGGTGGTTTGGACGTAAAAGTGAGTCCGTCGAAGTTGATCAAATGACTCAAGATGCCTTTTTGGCATTGATGCAAAAGTTTGTTGACGGCGTTGTGGCGTGTGACGGTACAAAAGTCGCCGAATGCTTTACACCAAATGGTGTTTATCGAGACATTTTTTATGGTGATTCGCAAGGGCATAAAGCGATTGCAAATCTAATCGAAAATAGTTTTCACCGTGACGCGGGCAACTTCAAATGGGAGCTGCATGAACCGGTGTGCCAAAATGGAATCGGATATGTCCGCTTTATTTGCAGCTATGAATCTAAGTTCCCAGAAGTTGCTGGTAAACGAGCTGTATTTGAAGGTGTCTCGGTTTTAAAGCTAGAGAATGGCTTGCTAAGCGAGTATCACGAGGTTGTGAACCATGCAACGGGTCTGGCTAAAATGGGGTTCGAGGCGGAACGCATCCGACAAATTCTGCTGCACGAATCTGACAAGTTGGCAGAACGGCCGGAAGTTGCTGGACATCTCTAAATATTCAATCAGTTTGGAAACACAGGTTAGCTGAAACCGCTTAAACTTAAAGCATCTTGATTTTGATCAAGGTGCTTTTTTTATGGGTGAAACAGCTATGAGATTTCCAATAACGCGACGCAAAAATAGTGCGGCAAAACATGAACAGCTTGATGCTGAAAAAGATCAGGTCGAGATTTTTAAACAGCTCTTTGAGTTTGATTTCCCAATGGAGTTCCTGATTTCGGCCGAAATTCAGCAGCTCCAGTCTTTCACTGTTCCAAATGGAACCCGGCTGCTCCATGCAACGGGTGAATTTGAGAAACACAGCCTCAAACGCTTAGACGACACCCGTGCTATTTTGTATCACATGGGGCGCAACGACTTCTACTCAAAAGATGCGGAAGAAATGGCCGCGCATCTGAACAAAATCCATGGGATGTATGACATACCAAACGAGGAGTTTTTATACACCCTAAGTGGCTTTATTTTCGAGCTGAAGTCGTTTATTGAAAACTATGGTTGGCGCCAACTTACCCGCAACGAAGAACTGGCCGTGTTTTACACCTATCGGCGAATGGGTGAGCTAATGCAGATCAAAGACATTCCCGAGTCAATAGAAGCTTATGAAGAGTGGAAGCTGGCTTACGAACGGGAGAATCAGGCGTTTTCAGAAAACAATCATCTTGTTTCAGAAGGATTAATGCGTGGGATAAAACAGATGGTCCCGGCCGTAATCACTCCCCTGCTGATCCCCTTTGTTTTAAGTTTGATTGATAAGCGGTATGCATATTTGCTAGGCTACAAATACCCCAATGTGGTAACACGCACTTTCTTTAAATCGCTGATGTGGGTCCGTAAGCAGTTTAACAAGTGGTTCACGATTTGGGAAAAAGTAAGTTTTGAGCAGCTATTTTTTACAAGCTATCAGACTTATCCAAACGGATATGACAAATTCAAGCTGGGGCCGGAAAAGATTATTAAACAGCTTGAAAAAGAAGACGCTAACGACCATTCTGAGCCTGTTTGAAAAAGGCTTTAGGTTTAGCGGTGGGGTTCTCCCCATCCAACAAAGGCAATAAAAAAGCGGCCGCTGGGAAATCCCAACGGCCGCTTTTATTTTCGATTATGCGAGACCGGCTTTAGCCGCCAAGCAACATCATGATTAACCCTTGACCGTTGCCGACCAAGACGATTGCGCCTGCAAATACAACAGAAACAATTGACATCAGTTTAATCAAAATGTTCAAAGCTGGACCAGAGGTGTCTTTGAAAGGGTCACCTACGGTGTCACCAACAACGGTCGCTTTGTGGTTCGCAGAACCTTTTTTGCGCACTTTGCCGTTAGAGTCTTTGAACTCGCCTGATTCAACGTATTTTTTAGCGTTGTCCCAAGCACCACCAGCGTTTGACATCATAATGGCCAATGAGAACGCGGTCGCAAGACCACCGGCCAACAAGCCCATCACACCAGCAACACCCATGATCAACCCAACAGCAACTGGCACAACGATGGCCAAAAGTGATGGTACAACCATTTCGCGAAGTGCGGCAGTAGTTGAAATCTCTACACAAGCTTTGTAGTCTGGCTTGCCGGTTCCTTCCATAATGCCAGGAATTTCTTTGAACTGACGACGTACTTCTACAACCATCTCGTTCGCTGCACGACCAACGGCCGACATCGTTAGAGCTGCAAAGTAGAAAGCAACCATCGCACCAATAAACATTCCCAATAGGAAGAGTGGATTGAGTGGATTAACTTCAAACGCGTCGATGAATGACTCAATTGTCATACCTTCAACTGCGACACCGTTAACTTCTTCAACGCCACCTTTTTGGAGGAATTGAGAAATTTGCTGGGTGTAGCTTGCGAGTAGAGCCAAGCCGGTCAAAGCGGCCGAACCGATAGCAAATCCTTTACCGGTTGCAGCGGTGGTGTTCCCCAAAGCGTCAAGAGCGTCTGTGCGCTCACGAACTTGTGGGTCAAGACCAGCCATCTCAGCATTACCACCAGCATTGTCAGCGATTGGGCCATATGCGTCGGTAGCAAGTGAAACACCCAAGGTGCTCAACATACCAACGGCCGCAACACCTACACCGAACAATCCGGCAAGGGTGCTTGCTGCACCACCAGCAATGTAGAAGGCAAGAGCGGTTGCGATGACAACCACGATAACTGGGAATCCGGTAGATTCCATACCAACGGCCAAACCGTCAATAATTACGGTACCCGCACCGGTTTCACTTTTTTCTGCGATCCCTTGAACAGGTTTGTATTCAGCTGAGGTGTAGTACTCAGTGATCCGGCCGATAGCGATACCAGAGATCAAACCTACGATCAAAGCGAGCCAAACTTGTAGCGGGCTGTGGTTGAACAGTTGACCATCTGCGCCACCAGCTGCGTAGAGCAACGGGAACGAGATACCTGCGATTACGGCCGAAGCGAGCCAAATAGCACTTTCAAGTGACCACATCAATTCGCTCATGGTTGCATCTTCCTTACCGCGAACGGTAAAGGCTGCAGCCACAGAAACCAATGCACCTAAACCGGCCAACATAACTGGCACAGCTAGATATTGCAATTGGTCGGTTGCAGGCGCGCCAGCAGCGGCGGCACCAGCAACACCCAGAGCGGCGGCAGAAAGGATTGAAGCTAAATATGATTCGTAAAGGTCAGCACCCATACCGGCTACGTCACCTACGTTGTCACCCACGTTGTCAGCGATGGTAGCTGGGTTACGTGGATCGTCTTCAGGGATTCCCGCTTCAACTTTACCAACAAGGTCAGCACCTACGTCAGCAGCTTTGGTGAAGATACCACCACCAACACGGCCGAATAGCGCTACGGTTGAAGCACCAACAGCGGCGCTCAATTGGATTGAAACGATGGTGAGTGGCTCAAGGCCAAATCCAACTTTCAAGATGAGGAACCACAAGGTGATGTCGAGCAGAGCCATACCAACAACGGTGAAGCCCATAACAGCACCACCGCGGAAAGCAACGCGTAGCCCTTCATCAAGACTACGGCTAGCAGCGTTTGCGGTACGAGCAGATGCTTGGGTTGCGGTACGCATACCCACATAACCGGCCGAGGCAGATGCCAAACCAGCGGTCAAGAATGCAAATGCAACACCCCATTGTTGAGCACCAAGTGCGCTCAAAATAATGAAGACAATGAATAAAGCACCAAAAACGTAGATGATGTAGCGATACTGAGCGGTCAGATACGCCATCGCACCTTCACGAACCGCCTCAGCGATTTCGATCATTAGGTCGGTACCTTCATCCTCTTCGAGAATTTGATTGTAGAAGGTATATGCAAAGTACAGTGCAACTGCGGAGCCGATGAATCCCAGCCAAAATAGCCACGGGATAGAACCGGTATCTGCCTGCAAGACAGATGAAGTCAGGATTTCCATAAGAAGACCTCCAGAAAAATATCTTTTTTCATTTAAATTTTTTGTTAGGGATATTTATGTGCTTTCACAACAAAAGGCTGAGCACAAAAAAAATGGCGAAAAAGAATCGCCACTGTAACTTTATTGATTATTAAGACAATAGGCGGAAAACCGATCCGTATTTTAGCCAAAGGGCTGGATACCCGCAACGAATTTACAGAGGTAACATCAATTTATAATAGGAAATGATGTAGGCAATTTGGGTAATTGACAAAATTTAATGGCTAAAAAGAACGCAAAAACAGCATCCGACCTAAATTCAAAAGCCCCAATCCGGTCCGGGGGCCAAATTGGGGCTTTTGAATAAACTTTAGAGCAGGTGATTAGTTGAGCCCTCTTTTTTCGCGGACTTCATTAACCCATGCTTCTAGTTCAGCTTGGGTGTTGATTTTATTGTTCCAATCGGGGTCTTGCCTGATTTCGGAGCGTAGCACGTCAAGAATATCGCCATGCTCATTATGCAACCACTGAAGCCATTTAGGCTGAAATTTGTACACTACCTTCAGCAAAATCACTCCGATGGGGCAAAATATGCTTCCAACAATTGCGAGTAATTGTGCATACACATCCGGAAGATAAAATCCAATACAAAGTAAAATGAAAAAGATGCCACCAGGCAGTAGAGAATCGCCTACTAAACGAAAGTACAAGCTGTTTTTCAAATACACTTCATTCACAGGCCCAAATAACAAATATAACCCTGAT
>JAHDEN010000225.1 GCA_020628815.1 Chloroflexota bacterium
TCTCTTCTAGCTGTCCAAATCTGCTGCATCATGCGCCGGGTAACCCAAAACGCCGCACTGGGGTTTTGCGCCCAGCTGATGCCAGACTGGTCCATGAGCTGTTGCAACTGTTCTTCGGTTGGCCCTTCTCCGCTTGTGAGCCAATCAAGCAGCTGGTCAAGCTGACCATCAAACGATTGCAAAGCCTGTTCGAGCATACCTTGCTCACCGGCCGTCAAATCGTCAAATGCATTGAGCAGTGGGGCGTCTGAACTTGAAAAATAGAGTGGGAAAAGCTCGTCGAAAACTTCAAACGATGGCTTGTCTTTGATCAGTGTGGTGCGCAGAGATTGGCGAAATAGCTCTTTATTGTCGGTCCCCATGAACCCAATCGCATCAAAGGCATCTAACCCTTCGGCCGTTGAGACTGGGACGCCAGCGGCCCGCAAGCCACGCACAAATTCTAGAATTCTGTCTTGCATGTGTTGGATTTACGATTGACGTCTGAAATCAAGAATCGTCAATCAATAAGGATTTTGTCGACTGCGGCCGAAAGCTGGCGTAGGTTGCGCACAGGGTAGATGGCGTCGCAGTGGGGTTCGTAGACGTGCATATCGCTATCGTCTTGGATCTGATAGGGGTCTTCTGTATTGAACCAGATCAGTTTTTTTGCACGGCGACTCAAGTCTTGCAAAAGATCGCCTCGGGGATCATTATAGCTGTTGCACCCATCTCCGACGACAATCACTGTGCTACGGTTACTAACGGCCGATAAATGTTTGTCGTGAAACGTTTGCAAGCAGGCACCGAGATCAGTTTGATAAGGGCCACCGTCTACCGCACGGCGAACCGGCTGATAAATCTCATCATCATTTTTAGGATCTATTTTGGTCATGATGTGAGTCACTTCGCTTAGGGTGCGATAAAAAGCAAATGTCCGAACTTTGGACACCTGCCCCTGAAGTTCGTAAATCAGCCGTAGGGCAAAATCAACTGTCTCTCGTAGCGAGCCTGACACATCCAATAATAAAACAAGGGATGGCTTTTGCCGATTGCGCTTGTACTTTAGTTCAAAGGGGGCGCCGCCGGTGCGTTGACTGGCTCGAATCGTCCCCTTGGCGTCAAACTTGCCACGATCGCCCCGTTTGCGGCGTAAGGCTGCGCGGGTTTTTAGCTGGTTTACCATCCGGCCGAGCTCTTGCCGAAGCTCAATTTTCTCTGGTGCAGAGAGGGAGTTAAACGCTTTCCCCATCAGGTCAGAATCATGTAAATCATCCGGCCGCTCAGCACGATCCTGAGCAATTTGACGGCCGACTTGTCGTGCCATGTTTTCAACCAGCATTTCCTGATTGGCTTCCATGACGCCCAAAATTTTCATGATTGCACTTTCGCTCATCCCCATTTCGAGTAATTTTTCAACCAACTGAGCCATTTTCTCTTGCAGCTTGTCAAAGCCCATCTCGCGCAGCATTTCACGGGTTACGTAGACGGCATCCCGATGATCACGGGCATAGTTTTTGCCAGCCATTTCAGCCATGCGTTCTAGCTCTTCTTTGGTGGGCCCTTCGCCGCTGGTCAACCAATCTAGCAGATCATCAAGCTGGCCGCTCATCGCTTGCAGAGCGTTGCGCAGCATGTTCTGATCATCAGTATCTAGGTCGTCATAGACGTTTTGCAGGGGGGGATCGTCGGCCGAAAAATAGAGGGGGAACAGTTCATCGAAAACTCGATAACTGGCGACTTCTTTGATCATCGTAGCCCGTAGGGTTTCACGGAACATGTCCCGATTTTTGATACCCATGATCTGCACAGCCTGCATCGCTTCACGGCTCTCAGCTAGAGAGACACGAACACCGGCCGCACGTAAGCCCCGCACAAATTCAATTACTCGAGCATCCATAAGATTTTGGATTTACGATTTTGGATTGTCGATTTTTTGCCATGACCAACTATTTTCGCGTGAAGTTACTAATCGCAAATCGGATTGACGGTTTTTCACCATGACTAACTATTGCCACTTGAAGTCACTAATCGTCAATCGTCAATCAAAAATCGTAAATCAACTAGCCCATTCGCCGACGCGCATTCTGCACATCTGCTTCATATTTCAAAAGAACGTTGAGTGTGTTGTTAAGGGTTTCGGCGTCAATTTCTTTGGCGTTTAGCGTGACCAAAGCACGAGCCCAATCTAGTGTTTCACTGATGCTGGGCATTTTGCGCAAATTCATTTTTCGCAGCTCTTGCACCACGCTAATCGCCTGTTTGGCTAAATCTTCGCTCAGATCAGGCACCTTCATGCGGACAATGTTCATCTCTGCTTCAAAATTCGGATAGTCAACATGAAGGAAAAGGCAGCGCCGTTTAAGCGCTTCGCTCAGCTCGCGGGTGTTGTTGGAGGTGAGCAAAACCATCGGCTGATGTTTGGCTTTGATTGTGCCTAATTCGGGGATACTGACTTGGAAATCGCTCAAGATTTCGAGCAGGAAAGCTTCAAACTCAACATCGGCGCGATCAATTTCGTCGATCAGTAGGACAACCGGTTCATCTGAAGTGAGAGCGGTTAGAAGGGGGCGGGGGAGCAAGAACTCTTCTGAGAAGAAGACGTCATCCTCTTTTGAAAGACGTTCAGACGCTTCGCGTAATGTTTTTGCGCCGCTTAAAACATCTTTTAACGTGTCGCGCAGAAGTTGGGTGTAAAGCATTTGCTTGGCATATTCCCATTCGTACAGCGCTTTTGATTCGTCCAGTCCTTCGTAACACTGCAGACGTACCAAAGGTCGGCCGCTGGCAGATGCCCATACTTTCGCCAGTTCAGTTTTTCCAACCCCGGCCGGCCCTTCAGCCAAAACCGGCTTGCCCAGCTGTTGTGCCAAATAGACAACGGTTGAAATTTCTTCAGAAGCAATATATTCCTGATCATTAAGTTTGCTCACCACATCTTGAATATCTTTGAACATGGACTTCTCCTTCAAATGAGTACTATATTTTTAACCCCACGTTCAAGATCAGGCTTTGGGGGCCACGCAATTCTCAGAAGGGGGATGCCAACCTTGGCACGATCGTGTTCTGATTGTAGGGGGCTTTACCTAAAAGGTAAAGGCATCATAACGAGTATTTTAGATTTGAATTTTAGCTTCTGGGATGTGGAATTTCGACCTGCATCGTTGTCCCTTGGACCGGCCGATTTTTGAATTGTAGCCGTCCGCCTAGCAGTGCGACACGCTCGCTAATCCCTAAAACGCCATAGTGCCCCCCGGCCGAAAGTGCCGCCAAATCAAAGTTGTCTGGCAACCCAACCCCATTGTCTTGAATCGTTAAAAGCAGCGTTCTGGGAGATGTTGGCTCTAGATTGACCTGAGCGAGATCCGCGTTGGCATGACGCCAAACGTTGTTTAGCCCCTCTTGCACAATTCTAAATACAGACAGCTCAATCGCCTCGGGTAAACGGTTTAATTTCGGGCTGATATTAAGCTCAACCTGAATGCCCGTACGGTTTGACCAGTCTCGCACATGGGAATTAATGGCGGCGGTTAAGCCCAAGCTGTCTATCGTTGGCGGCCGTAAATCGCCGCAAATCCGACGCACATCATCTACCATGCTCCGAATATTGGCGCGGATTTCGGCCAAGGATTGTGATAGTTCTTCACTGGCGGCCGCTTGCACCGCTTCAATTTGATAGTTTGTTCCCAATAAATCTTGAATAACTTGATCATGCAGCTCACGGGCCAGATGTTTGCGCTCTTGTTCCCGTTCAGTCATCAGCCGCCGCTGTGCATCTTGCAGAGATAAATTGGCCTCGTCTAGAGCACGGACTTGAATGGCCAACTCTTCGACTAGTTGCTGATTTAAGTTGCCCTGTGTTTGTAGATCTTTTTGCAAGAACCCCTGCTGCCGTTGCAGATTTTCTGCCTGCTGACGTGCGCGATAATAGCGATCCAACGCCCAAATAGCTGGAGTCAGGTTTTCTGAGCGTGTGCCAACCATCGACGAAACCAGTTTTTCGCGCGTTGTTTCGTCTGTTTTTACTCGGTCAACCACTTCTCCATTTCTCAGAACTATAATGCGATCAGTAACCGTAAACAGGTGATCCAAATTGTCGCTGGCAAAAATAACGGCCGTGCTAAGGCTGCGCCACTCGGTAATTAATTCGAGCAGCTTTTCCTGATACCGGATACTCAACAAGTCAGATGGGTCGTCGATAATTAACAATCTTGGTTCGCGGGTCATGACCCGTGCAATGGCTAAAATTTGCCGCTGCTCGGCCGGAAGATTTTTCACCTCTTCACGCAGACTCGGGAATCGAAAGCCGATCTTGTCAAGGATCTCAGTTGCTTTCTGATCCATGCGGCTGTTGTCTGGCACAATTTGCCAGCGGCGATTGTTCGGCCACCCAGGCTCGTACCCTAAAAAGATGTTGCTGGTAATATCGAGCTGATCCACCAATTCAGGTTCTTGATGGATGATTTCAATCCCCAATTCACGCGGCTGCCAATGGTTTACCAAGCGTTCCTCATTCAGCCAAATCTCACCGCTACTGGGGCTTGCGAGACCAGCAAGGATCGAGGTGAGGACTGATTTTCCGGCACCGCTTGTGCCTGCAAGCCCAACCACTTCCCCTCTACGCACATCAAAACTGACCCCCTGCAAAACTTGCAGCGAGTCACCAAATGTTTTTGAAAGTGAGTTGATTTTTAATAGCGGGGCCACGATTTGTAAGATACGGATCCCTTTTACCGATTATTTGGCCAAGGGTCTATGATTCGCCGGGAGTTATTGTTATACGTTCTCCGGCCGCAATATTTTCTAATTCAGCTTGTACACCATTGGGCCAATCAATAATCAGCCGTTCAATGTTGGTTTGATCACCCAATCCGAAATAAATCCTAGGATCGGCCGATGATAGGTAACTATCCCCTACAATCGCTTGTCTTACCAACTTTTGTCCATTTGGTAATATCGCAGTTAGGATTGCTCCCGGGGCTTCACCTTCTTCAAATTCAATCACGACAACATTTCCACCGGCCGAGCGATTTTCCAAAAGCATGACCGACCCACCAATTTGGGTCAGCGCAACGTCTAAATCACCATCATTGTCAAAGTCGGCCTGAGTCGCACCACGGCCGTGAAGATTGCCGTATTCAGCAAGGCCAGAAGCGTCAGATTCGAGAATTAGCTGCCCTGACTCTCCTTGAGCCGTTTGGTTGTTGTAGAACAAAATCGGCATTTTTTCATCTTCGCCCAGCACAGGCACATGCCCGTTGACGGTGAATAAGTCTAAATCGCTGTCATTGTCAAAGTCGGCCCAAATTGTTCCCCAGCCGGTGATGCCCACTCCCATTTCTCCCACGCCTAAATCTGCCGCCGCATCGATAAATGCTGGTAGCCCGTCTCGGCCGTCGTGCCAGTAAACGGAGTGCGTTTGATGGCCCAAATTGGTGACAAATATATCGAATTTGCCGTCACTGTTGAAGTCAGCGTTGGCGACACCCATCCCACTGTTAATATCACCGACCCGAGCAACTTCGCCTACTTCAACCAGTTCAAATCCCACATCGGTATTAGCCGATTGGTTTAAATAAAGACGGTTGGGGTTGGTGTCGTTGGCCACATATAGGTCAAGGTCCCCATCCTCATCTATGTCGATCATCAAAGAGCCTAATCCATATTCGTAGTCAGAATCTGGGTCAATACCGGCCGGTTCTAACCCCACCGCTTCGCCCACCTCTAAAAAGGTCGGCATCCCATTTTCATCGACCCCTTGATGAATAAACAGTTGGTCCCGTAATCCGTAATTTGTATTGGGGAAACCCATTGTGGCTCCCTCGATTTGATTGTTTATGTCCACATAGCCCGAAATAAATAGATCAGGTAGCCCATCCCCATTGATATCTCCAACCGATGTGCCCGTTTGCCAGCCGTAAGCGTAGCTGCCTGATTCTTGAGCAACTTCGGCAAACGTGCCGTCTTGCTGATTGAGCAGCATTAGGTTGGCACGGGATGTGGTGACATAGATGTCGGTCCAGCCGTCTTGGTTAAAGTCGGCCGCTACACAACCGTTCCCCCGCATGGGTAAGCCGGTTTTTGATTCGATACTGACGTCTGTAAATGCACCATCTTGATTGGCGAATAAGGCGGCCGAAGGCAACCCTCCCGTTTCGCTTTGCCACTGTCCGGCTTCTGAAAGGGCGTATGAATTAACGACGTACAAATCGAGCCAGCCGTTATTGTCATAATCTAACCAGCAAAGACCGCCTCCCATCATCGCAATCGGATCACCCGATAGCCCCCATTTAAACGCTGAATGGGTGAAATCAATTCCCACATCGGCTGCCACATCTACAAAATCAAATTGGTAGCTGGGTTGAACCGGTTCAGCTTGTGCCAGTGGCTCAACTTGCTCCGGTTGTTCCAGTTCTTTAACGGGTTCAGTGATGGCTGGGACAGAATCAGCACCTGAAGGGGAGCGCATGGCTGACCCTGCGATGGCTGACCCGATATAAATAAGCCCCAGCAAAGCTAGGGCCATTAACAAAGGTTCTTTTCGGAGATTATTTAGCATTTCAGCAGAAAACTTATCAGCTAGCCAGTAGGAGAAGTAACTGGCTAGCTGATTGAGGAGAATCGCCCTTAGGCGATACCAGAAGAAGCTCTCGAACGTCGTGAGTATGCATCGACCAAAACGGCCGCTAGCAATACCATTCCATTTACAACAAATTTAACACCTGAGTTCCAACCCATCAGTCCCATGCCGTTTTCAACAGATGCGATGACGAGTGCACCAAGTAGTGCGCTTGTTACCCGGCCGGTTCCACCGAACAGGCTGGTACCACCCACAACGGCGGCCGCGATTGAGTTCAGCAACAAGTTACCGCCACCAGTGTTGGTAGAAACAGAGCCAAGACGTGACGCCAAGATGATACCGCCGACACTAGCCATAAAGCTGGAAATCATGAAGCATGCAATTCGGATCATGTTGACGTTGATTCCGGCTCGTCGTGCCGCTTCGGGGTTGCCACCGACCGCGTAAACATAACGGCCGAATCGTGTTCGATTGGCGATAAATAGCCAGAAGAACAAGAACACGAGCGAAATCATAATTGAAACAGGGACACCACGGTCAGTATTTGCATACCACACGGCCGCACCAGCGATGACGGCTAAACCGATGATTTGGAAAAGAGAAATCCCCATCGGTTTAATAGATAAGTTTTGCCGTGCTTTAGACGCACGTTGATAAAACTCTGTTGCTGCAAACCCGATAATGACAACGGCGTAAACGATCCATCCCCAGATTTTTGGCAAGAACGCGTTGGCCACACCCTTTACAACTGGGTCTTGGATCACGATTGTTCCCGCTTTTGAATACTGTGTCGTTAAGATCAGAACCACACCGGACCAAGCGAGTAAACCGGCCAGCGTGACCACAAACGACGGGACACCGGCTCGCGTGATTATCGCACCATGCAACAAACCGATTAAGGTTGTCACGAGCATGGCAGCGCCCACGGCGGCGTACCAAGGCCAATTAAGCCCTTCTTCACCCTGAGTCAGTAGCAGCGTCATCGTTACACTACCAACCGCACCTACAAACGCGATGGACAGGTCGATCTCGCCGATTAACAGGACAAATACAACACCGGTTGCGATCGCCGTAATTCCTGAAACCTGAAGAAGCAGGTTGACATAGTTACGGGCGCTAAAAAAGTTTTTGTCAAAGGCCAAATAGCCAAAAATACCAATGATGAGGATTAAGCCGATAATAATCGGGAGTGATCCTAAGTCACCACCTTTAATCCGACTCCACCATGCATTTACATATTCGCCAAGCGTTTGCTGCTTGCCACCGCCCGCTTCGATAGGGCCTGCCTGTCTTGCTTTTGTCATGTCACTCATTATTGCACCATCCCCGGAACAGTATCCAGTTCACCCGCTGTGATCGCATGGACCACTTCTTGCTGAGTTGTCTCAGATGGGATGAATTCAGCTACTTTTTGACCTAGTCGCAAACAGGTAATCCGGTCTGCAACTTCAAAAATATCATGTAAATTGTGAGAAATAATTACTACCGCTAAACCACGGTCGGCTAAGCGCCGTACTAAATCAAGAACCTGACGCGTTTGAGCAACGCCCAATGCTGCGGTTGGTTCGTCTAAAATTACCAGTTTCGAATTCCACATGACCGCTTTTGCAACTGCAATCGCCTGACGCTGACCACCAGATAATCCAGCCACAGCCTGACGGACTGACCGAATCGTGGTAACAGATAGAGATTGTAGCGTTTCTAACGCCTCTTGCTCCATTTTGGCTTCGTCAAGCAGAATGCCTCTGGTAAGCGCTTCGCGCCCCAGAAACATATTTGCAACCACATCTAGATTGTCGGCCAGAGCTAAGTCTTGATAAACAACTTCGATACCAAGATCGGCCGTATCACGCGGGCTTGTAATTGTGACTGGCTTCCCCTCAAAAAATACTTCGCCTGCGTCAAGTTTATAGATCCCTGCTATTCCCTTGATAAGCGTTGATTTACCCGCCCCATTGTCTCCCACAAGTGCCATCACTTCGCCAGCCCTACACGTAAAATCTACGTTGTAGAGAGCTTGAACAGCACCAAAGTTTTTAGAAACTCCCTTTAATTCTAAAACCGGTTTGTTATCCATATCTCAATATCTCAATTCTAAATTAGGCCTGTGACAATCAGCCATTAACTATTGGCCGCGGCCGTTTAAACCGCAAGCCAATAGCTAACAACTGATAGTTATTTATCTAACGGTCGGCCGGGCAGTATTGCTCGAAGTCGCCAACACAAATCTCTTCCCAAGTACGGAAGCCATCTGCGATAACAGTTTCAGCCACGTTTTCAGCCGTTACCCCGATTGGAGTTAGAGCCACGAATGGTACATCATTTGTTCCATTGTTCAACGTTAAGCCGCCAGTCATTTCAGCAAGGTCCATACCGCTCGCTAGGGCGATTGCGACGTTAGCAGCCGCATATGCCTCAGCTTTAATCGGTTTGTAAACTGACATTGATTGGTTGCCAGCTAGAACCTGTTGAATACCACCTGTGGTCGCATCCTGACCAGATACTGGAATCGTTGTTGGGTCGATACCTGCATTTTGCAATGCTTGGATAACAGCGCCTGCCAATCCATCGTTAGCTGCGAATACAGCGGTGATGTTGTTGTCAGCTGCGGTTAGCATCTGCTCGAATACAACCAACGCTT
>JAHDEN010000226.1 GCA_020628815.1 Chloroflexota bacterium
GAGTTCGCACAAACAAACAATCTTGTTGAACAAGAATCTTTTAAAGGAATAGCAGAGAAAATTTGGAATACGTCTCCAGTCATGACGACCCTCACCCTTGCTCATATGGGCATGCTGGTTATTTGCCTGTTGGGGTTAGTCGTAGACGGCCGGATGTTGATGGGTGAATCGGTTTGGATTAAGCCACTTAAATTCGCTATTTCTGGTGGCATCTACTGTGCCACCATCACATGGCTCTATACATTTGTGAGTCGGGCCAAATGGATCGGAAACATCGTGATGTGGGGCAACGGCATATTGATCTTCGGTGAAGTCGGCATCATCACAGTTCAGGCCGCGCGTGGTTTACGCAGCCACTACAACATGAGTAGCCCGTTGGACGGTGCGTTGTGGGGCGCGATGGGCACCATGATCGGTTTGATGTGGACTTTGAACCTCATTTTGATCTTTTTGCTCCTGTTTCAACCATTTAAAGATAGGGCGTTTAAAACCGCCTTGGTTGCTGGTGTCGTTATCGCGTTTCTAGGTGGGCTAACCGGGTTTTATATGACCGGGCAACTAACTGCGGAACAAGCAGCGATTCAAGCACAAGGTGAGCAGCCCGATTTTATTGGTGGGCATACATTTGGCGCTGAAGACGGCGGGGCAGGACTCCCATTTATTGGCTGGAGCACAACCCACGGTGATATGCGAGTTTCACATTTCTTTGGGCTGCACGGGTTGCAGTTAATCCCGTTGCTAGGGTTGATGATTAATCGTCGATTCAACACATTCTCGGCCGGCCGACGCACAGCCCTTGTGCTCATTGGTTCAGGCGCTTATCTGGGATTGGTGTACGCCTTCTTTCAGCAAGCATTAAACCAGCTGCCCATCACCAGTTTTGATGGGATGACGATGACCATACTGAGCTTGGTCGGGTTAAGTGCCGCAACTCTTTGGACGATTACAGTTCGCGGTGGGAACCATCAACTACAAAATGAAGGAAATTTAAGCCCGATAGGGTAAGTGATACTAAATACACCTCGGAGGTCATATCCTCCGAGGTTGTTCGAAAAAGGAAAAAATCATGTTTAAGAAAGCAATTTTATTGGCAATGGCAATTTTATTATTTACTTGTATTGGACTAGTTGGGTGTGCAGCACCGATTCGCGGATCGGGTGACGTGGCAGAAGAAAAACGAGAAGTTCGTGGGTTTGATCGGGTTCAATTAGATGGCATGGGGGAAGTGATTGTGACCCAGGGTGATGAAGATTCAATAATCATTGAAGCAGATGATAATTTGCTGGAATTTATTCAAACAACGGTTCGTGGTGATGAATTGGTTATTAATATCAAAGCTCGCCGGCCGCTTGTACCAACTAAACCGATGCGCTTCTACGTGACAATGGAAGACATTGAAGGGTTGGCCCTTGACGGTACAGGCTCGATCCGAGCTGAGGGAATTGAAACTGAAATAATTGAATTTGATGTTAACGGGGCTGGCGATATCACAATAGATGATTTAGAGGCAGAAATGGTAGATGTCGAAATTGATGGGATCGGAAATCTAGAACTCAATGGATCTGCTACACATCAATCAATCAGTATCGATGGTGCCGGAAATTACGACGGCAAAGGGCTTGAGTCTGACAATGCTTCGATCAGTATTGATGGAATCGGCAACGCAACACTGGATGTCGCAGACACGCTAAACGTTGATATTAATGGCAGTGGTAAAGTCACCTACTCTGGCGATCCAAATATCGATCAAAGCATCAATGGCTTGGGGCGTGTTTCAAAGCGGTAAATTGATTTTCTTTGGGTAAAGGGAATTCTCTCACTCTGCCCACCCGAGATTTTGGGTGGGCTTTTTTTGACATAAGCTGGAAAAAACAGGTTAAACGAGATACGATGCAGGACGAGCAAAAAGGACAGACGTTATGACAG
Organism: Chloroflexota bacterium; assembly: GCA_020628815.1. Taxonomy (GTDB): domain Bacteria; phylum Chloroflexota; class Anaerolineae; order Promineifilales; family Promineifilaceae; genus WTJY01. The sequence continues at coordinate 1,927 of JAHDEN010000226.1, forward strand.
ATCAAACAGAATCGACGCCACTTGAAAACTTTGTTGATAAATTGATTGTTGTGCAAACACAAGTCGGCCGCCTGTTGCCGCAACGGAGCAAAAACAAAGAGTCGCAAAAACTTCCCGTTATTAAACCGGTTCATCCTAAAATAACCGCTCTGTTTTTTGTGGGGGCTGCGCTGCTCACCTTTTTGTTTACTATTCTAGAGTTTTTTATTTTTGACATCCCCGGCCGAGTTTTGTCCGAAGGAGAGCTGGCGCTCAACATTACCCTGTTTAGCGTTTTTGGTGGCCTCTTCTTGCTCTATATCTTAATCGAGCGATTTCCTGTGTTAGTCAATGCGCTTATTATGATTCAATCGGTCATGTTAATCATTTTGGTCGCCATGAACCCCGAAAGCGCACCAGATCTTATGGTTCTGACTTTTCCACTTAGCGCCCTAGCCGCATTTTTTTTACGGCCGGGCAACGCGATTTGGTGGCTCGTCTTTTACTTTTCGATCGGCTTGGTCTCTGTTGCATATTTGTATGGCATACGAGAGTCGATCGGTTTTGGTACAACCGCAGGTGCATATGCGGTCTTTGGTGTGATTGGCGGGCTTATTCGGCGCAGTAATCAGGCTTACTATTCAATGGAAGGGTTGTACGACGAGCTGCATGACACCCATACGCAATTGACCCGCTACTCGGCCGGTGTGCGTCAGCTGGCTGTGTCTGAAGAACGGAATCGTGTGGCCCGTGAAATGCACGACTCGCTGGGGCATTCACTTACGGTGGCGGTTGTGCAGCTAGAGGGTGCTGAAAAACTCATCCCTAAAGACCCTGAACGGGCGGCCGGGATTATTAGCAATATGCGGACCCAGCTAAAAAATGCGCTGGGTGAGCTGCGCACCACCTTGGCCCAGCTTAGAGCGGATGACCCTGATGAAGTTGTTGGTAATTTAGCCATGGCGCTGACCGAGCTAAAAAACAATTTCGCCCAAGCTACTTCACTTGATATTCAGTTAGAACTGCCCGACCACATGCCAACCTTGAATACGGAGCAGCGATTGGCCCTTTACCGCGCGGCCCAAGAAGGGCTGACCAATGTTCAGCGCCATTCGGAGGCCACAGCTGCGCTTGTTTCTTTAAAAACAGAGGAAGATGGGATGGCTCTAATCGTTGCGGATAATGGTAAAGGGTATCCGGCCGAAATTTCGGACGGCCGGTTTGGGATTCGAGGAATGGAAGAGCGAGCTGAATTTTTCGGCGGCCGGCTGACGCGCCTTAATCGGCAAAGTGGAGGAGCGCAGCTGCAATTCTTCATTCCTTTTCAAATTCCAGACAGAAACGGGTAAAACAATCAATAACAAGGAAGATGGGCTATGAGTGAGGATATAAAGGTCATAATTGTAGACGATCAGCGACTTATGCGAGATGGGTTACGCTTGCTGTTAGAGCTGGAAGATGGCATTGAAGTCATTGCTGAAGCCGCTAACGGCAAAGAAGGTGTCTCGCAGTTTCAGACCCACCAGCCAGATATCGTATTAATGGACATTCGTATGCCGGAAATGACCGGAATCGAGGCGACGAAAGAAATTTTACACCTTGAGCCTAAGGCCAAAATCATCATTTTGACAACATTTGATGACGATGAGCTAATTATGGAAGGGGTGCAAGCGGGGGCCCTGGGCTACATGCTGAAAGACTTATCGGGTGAGGAGCTTGCAAGTGCGATTCGAACCGTTATGTCGGGTGGATCACAGCTCGACTCACGGGTGGCCCGGAAATTGTTGGGTCAAATCACAAATCCAGCGGCCAAAAGTGTGACGAAGCCGAAGGCTCAACTTGCTGACCCCTTGACCGATAGAGAGGTTGAGATCTTAGCTTTGGTTGCTGAGGGATATAGTAACCCGGAAATATCCCGAAAGTTGTTTTTGGCTGAAGGTACAATCAAAAATTATGTGAGTGGGATTATCCAAAAACTGAATGTGCGCGATCGGGTGCAAGCGGCCGTTCAGGCACGTGAAATGGGGATAATCTAGCGGCCGCTTATCCGCTTTTTCTACAAATGTTGTCCCCGATCGAGATTGAACAATGCGCGTTAAACGGTTGGCCAGCCCAGCAAACATATTTGCACGGCGGCATGGCTGTGCGCTGGGCAGATGGGTATACCAAACGGGCCAATTCAGCCACGGTTTTGTTCGATGCATCATGGTCGGCCGCTAAGCAAAGCTGGGTAGAGGCGTTTTACACATCGCGGGGGCTACCCACTATTTTCCGCTTACTTAGCTTTAATCAGCCAGATGGGTTTGACTCAAGGCTAGAATCTGATGGGTATGAAAAGCTTGATCCAACCCATGTTATGTCAACTGTAATCAACCCATCCTTTAAAACTGATGGGCGCAGCCGATTGGTAGATTTAGATCACTGGCTTAACCTGTACCACGATCTTGATCAGTCCAAATTGGGAGATGAGAAAAAGCGGCTGCATCGAGCCATATTAAAGCAAATTCCGGGTCAGGTTTTACCGCTGGTGCTTTTTGTGAATCAAGAGCCTGCGGCCTGTGGCTTGGGGGTTTGTGATGGGGGAGCTGTGGGGTTGTTTGATATTGTGACCGCTGAAACCTATCGGCGGCAGGGGCTGGGCACGGCCGTTGTAGAGTCGCTGCTTGCCTGCGGAAAAACGGCCGGAGCACAAGTCGGTTTTTTACAAGTTGTTGCAAAAAACGAGCCAGCACAGCGAATCTACGTTAAAAGTGGGTTTAAAATCCTCTATAACTACTGGTATAGGTCAAAAGCAAGTTAATTGTTAAGCCAAAAATCCTACACTCTCACTACAGTAGATAGGAAATATTCCTCACAATTAAGAGCACAGATTCATAGTTGCCTCATTAGAATTAGCAGTAGCCTATTTTAAACTTATGAATCGTGGGAATTCCTCAATTTAAAACACACCAGCTAAAGCAATATTTCCATCAATCAATCCTATGGACGAAAATAGACCAGAATTTAAAAACTACTCAACCGAGGACGGGTCAAGTGTTTTTGATCAGCATAAACACAAAAACCAAGAAACTCGCCAAAAGCAATTTCGAATTGTCCGGCTGGCGTTAATCGGGGTTGCTACCGTGATTCTCGCATTTCTTGTCTATCGGTTGAGCGCATTTGGGACCCGTGTTGCTGCAAGTTTGATTGGTGAACTGGAACAACCAACCCCAACTGCCACATTAGATCTGTCTGGATTGGTTGTTGCTAGCCCGACTCCTCCTGCGACATCAACGGTTTTAGCCGAATGGTCAACGTTTGAGCAAGAGGTGCCCGATGTAACCCCTGACCCAGACGATCCTGATGCCCCCGAAGCAACTAGACGAACCGGGGCTATCTTTTTTGAGCCAGAGCCAACGGAGACCCCAACTCCAACGATTACGCCGCTTCCGACTGCAGAATTTGGAAACTTTAATAATAGTGGCGAAGCGCCTACTCTAGATAGTTTGGGGTGGAATAGAGACCCACGCTGTGGTACTGAAGTGAATGAGGCGGATTATGTGTTGTGCGTTGTCCGCTTGGCAGAAGAACCGATAGAGCCCTAATCTTTAGACAGAACCGGCAGATCAGAGAGTGACTGTGTGATAAATTCACTCTTTGATCCTCCCCATTTTTACCTACATAAATTTTCTAATAACCTCTGACAAACTTCCTTTGGCCTGTTATACTCCAACCTACTTGCTTGCTGATGCAAATGGCTATGTAAGTCATCCTCCCTTTTCAATCTAAACTTTATAAATAATAGATGTTGATTCAGTATCTCTTGGTCTGACCACATCTTAACAAAATTACCAAATCCATTGTCATGGATCAGGAGATAGTAGTGAAATTTAAACTCAGTATTTTATTTGTCGTATTTGCTGCATTTTTAGCGGCTTGTGGCCCTCCACCGGGCGGTCCCCCAGCAGATGATGGTCACGGTGGTGATGGTGACAGCATGTCTAGCGATGGGGTTATTCAAGATGGTGACTTTCTTGAAATTGCGATGGTTGGAACTCTGGTAGAAACCGGCGATGTGTTTGTAGACACCACAGAAGTGGGACAGCCAATCGTTTTCCCTTATGGAGAAGGTATTTTCTTCCCCGGCTGGGACCCGATTTTTGAAGGTAAAAAAGTAGGCGACAAGATTTCGGTTGATGTCCCTTCTGAAGACGCTTTTGGCGAACAAGGAGCTCCACCTTCAATTCCACCTAATGCAGATTTACACTTTGAAATCGAAGTTCTAAATATTTTGACCGTTGAACGTGAAGTTCTTGAAGAAGGGGACGGCGCGCAACCGGCCGAAGGTGATACCGTGCGCGTTCACTACACAGGAACACTGGAAGATGGCACAGTGTTTGATAGTTCAATTGAACGCGGTGAACCGATTGAATTCCCGTTAGGCCAAGGATTTGTTATCCCTGGTTGGGAAATCGGAATCGCAGAGATGCACGTTGGTGAGAAATCGATTCTAACGATTCCATCTGCTTTGGCTTATGGGCCACAAGGCAGCCCCCCAACGATTCCACCTAACGCAACTTTGATTTTTGAAGTTGAATTAGTAGAGATTGTGGGCGCTGAATAAGCCTAAAAAGACTTAAGCTTTTTAAAGCGGGTTGGTTAAAATAATCAACCCGCTTTTTTTATTTTGAGTGGGGGCTTTTAATTTTTGCGCCTGCCGAGCAAGGTAGCAAATCTGGGCTAGCTGACGAGCTTGTATGAATTGTATCGGGTTGTTGTTTGTCATTGACTCTGTTTGATCGTAATCTCTTCGAGCAAAATAGAGCATCATAACTTTTTTGGAGAATGGCTAGAATGAAAATTGAATTAAGCAAAATTGATGAAGCACAGGCTCGCAGTTTGCCCGATGGCAAATTTGGTTTCGGCCGAATATTTAGCAACCACATGCTCACGCGCCAATACAAAGGGGATGGCGGTTGGGAAGATGCACAAATAGAACCGTATGGCCCCATCCCCATGAGCCTGTCTATGTCTGTATTGCATTACGGTCAAGAGATTTTTGAAGGGACCAAGGCTTATCGCCGGCCGGATGGCAAAATTAACCTGTTCCGGATTGATCAAAATATCAAACGCTTTAACCGTTCTGCAAAACGGATGGAGTTGCCCCAGATGGATGAAGAGGAGCATTTAGAGGCGATTGTTAGATTGATTGAGCTGGATCAAGATTGGGTTCCTAGTCAACCCGACTCATCCCTTTATATCCGGCCGACACTCGTTTGTAACGAGCAAACAATCGGCTCACTAAACGGGAACGAATCGCTCTTTTTCGTCCTGCTCAGCCCTGTAGACCCCTATTTCTCCAACGGCTTTGCCCCTATCTCTGTTTTTGTAGAAGATGAGTACGTGCGTGCCGTTCGTGGTGGCGTGGGTGAAGCGAAAACCGGCGGCAACTACGCGGCCAGCTTACACGCGACTGACAAAGCGATTAAAGCGGGATACAAACAAGTGGTTTGGCTCGATGCTTTAGAGCGTCGGTACGTCGAAGAGATGGGTGGGATGAACATCTGCTTTGTCTACGGCAACAAACTGGTTACCTCACCGTTAACGGGGACTATTTTGCCCGGCATCACCCGTGATTCGCTGTTGATTTTGGCGAAAGATTTAGGCTACGAAACAGAAGAGCGGATGATTGATATTCATGAGCTGCTTGCTGATATAAAATCAGGCGCCTGTACCGAAGCGTTTGCCTGTGGCACGGCGGCCGTCATCGCCCCTATTGGCAAGCTTGGCTATAAAGGCAAAGATGTGGTTGTAAACAATAATGAGGTCGGTGAAATGACCCGCCATTTGTACGATGAACTCACCGGTATTCAGTTCGGCCGGATTCCAGATCGCTTTGGCTGGACACTTCAAATTGGTTAACTTTTTTCACTAAAGACTTCGGAAGTTTTGACCAGTAGCAAGTCGCATGAAACAATAAATCAAACTTCCGAAGTTTTATGATAGGCCTATGCATCAGGAAGAGAAGATGATCTTTGATGATGCGCAAAAAAATATGAGGGACGCCTATGTTGGAGGCGGGCCGGGCATGCTTGTGTCTGGAATTGTTTGGCTGATTGCTGGGGCTGTTGGCCAGTTTGTAGGCGTACAAGCGGCCGTTTTGACTTTGTTTTTCGGCGGTATGCTTATCGTACCGGTCAGCCAGCAGATTGATAAGCTTCTCGGACGTGCAGGCGCCCATGAACCTGGTAATCCACTTTCATTTTTAGCCTTAGAAGGCACGTTTCTCTTGTTTATCGGGCTTTTTATCGCTTATGTGATGGTGAACATCGAGCCGCCATTTTTCTTCCCGATCATGCTATTAATCATTGGCGGCCGTTACCTGACATTCCAAACCATCTATGGCATGCGTATTTATTGGATTATTGGTGGGCTACTCGCTGTGGCCGGAGGCCTTTGCTTGGCTTTCAATGCCCCCTTTGCGTGGGGCGGCTTTATTGGCGGAGCGATTGAAATCATCGGTTCGATTGTCATCATCAGCATGAATCGAGGGGATGCCGAGTAGCTGCTGAAACGTGCTGAGGATTTAACCCCCTCTTACCTCACTGATCTTTTTTACAGGAGTGGGGGGCTCAAATCCGGCCGGGTTTTGCGCATTCATCACCCCCAATTTGGGGGGGGACGAATATTTCGGCCGTTAGTCATTTTTGTTAGATGAGCCTGCCAAATAACAGTTAAACAGCCGTCGTATTTGGAATTAGATTTTTTTGCCCCTCCCACACACCATACTCTTTAATCGGCTTAAATCTAAGTGTTATAAACTCAAAATGAAAATTCTTTCGTTTCCGTTCAACCATAGCGTTCGAATGTCGTTTTGGCTGTGGAACGTTGCTATGACCATGGACCATATCAGTCATTTCTTTCTGAGATTCCCAGATCGAAAAAGTTGAAACTGTTTGGGGTAGTCGGGTTAAAGCTGTCACGAAAGTTTTTCCGGGATGGTCGCGCACAAGCCTTTCGACCGGTATGCCCCAAGAAATGAATCGGGGGATCTGCAAAAACTTCATCCGTGCCAAAGTTACAGCGACAACTGGTTCTGATGGGTCTTGCTCCCCTGTAGATTCTGGCAGGTATTCAAACCCTCTAAAACTCCCCCAACGGCGCAAAAATTTCATTCTGATATGCCAACCCGTGGTGAATAAGTTACCAAGTTCTGAGTTTTGAAGAAAGCTATCGAGCGCAAGTTCGTTTTCCCAAGCGGCGAACATGGTTAACGTACGAAATTGTATTCGTGACGGGGATA
>JAHDEN010000030.1 GCA_020628815.1 Chloroflexota bacterium
ACCTGATGTTTGTCATCATCATCGTGCTGCATATTGCGTACTACTACACCCGTTGGGGATTGCGTATGCGTTCTGTGGGTGAGCACCCCAAAGCGGCCGATACGCTGGGGATCAACGTGTTGCGCACAAGATGGCAAGCTGTGCTTCTCTCAGGCTTGATGGCCGGATTTGCGGGCGGCTATTTCACACTCGGCTCGGTTCCACGTTTTGACGAGGGGCTAACGGCCGGCCGTGGCTTTATCGGTTTGGCAGCGATGATTTTTGGCAACTGGAATCCGATCGGCTCTTTTGGCGCCAGTCTGCTGTTTGGCTTTACCGATGCACTGCAGACTAAATTAGCGATCCTGAAGCTCCCCATCCCGTCAGAATTTTTGCTGATGATTCCATATTTAGCGACGATGATTGTCTTGGCCGGTATTGTGGGTAAAGGGCAAATGCCTGCGGCCGATGGTCAGCCATACGAAAAAGAATAGACGGCGGGTCGATGACCATCTGTTTACCATTTATAAGTCACCATTTACCGTTCGCAATTGTCAATGGTAAATGGTGAATAGCGAATGGTAAATGAAGGGTTGCGCCTTGAATAAAGATGACAATGCAAGAAGAGGCAAACCTCACGGGATTAGAAATAGATACCGCATCTAAGAGTGTGCAACTCAATGTGAGGGAGCCTGAGTTTTATAACAATCCGTATCCTTATTACGAAGCCTTGCGAGCCGAAACGCCGCTGTTTTATTGGGAAGATTATGGCAAATGGACGTTTGTTAACCATGCCGATGTCAACGCGATTTTGCGGGACCGTCGGTTTGGTCGGCAGATTTCCCACGTTGTGCCAGCAGATTCTCCGCTTGTGCCTAAACCCCGGCCGGAACTAAAGCCATTTTACGACGCAGAACAATTCTCGTTATTGCAGCTCGAGCCACCTGACCATTCACGCTTGCGCGGTTTGGTGCAAAAGGCGTTTATGTCTCGGCAGATCGAACGCTTGCGGCCGCGTATTGAGCAGATGGCTCAGCGGTATTGTGACGAAATGGCCCAAGCTATCGAAGAGCATGGGCAGTGCGATCTCAAGACCGTCTTTGCAACACCGATCCCTGTTAATGTGATTGCTGACATGTTGGGGGTGCCAGAAGAGATGGCACCAAACTTGCTTGATTGGTCTCACTGTATGGTGAAAATGTATGAGCCGGACTGCACGGCCGAAAATGAGCAAAAAGCGGTCACCGCGGCCAAAGACTTTTTTGACTATCTCAAATCTTTTGTAGCGCTTAGGCGCAATAACCTGCAGGATGATTTGATCTCTCACCTGATTTCTGTAGAAGAAGAAGGGGAGAAGCTGACTGAGCATGAGCTGATCTGCAACTGTATTTTGCTTTTAAATGCTGGGCACGAAGCAACAGTTAATGTGGTTGGGAATGGGGTGTTTAATTTGCTCAAGCAGCGGGATAAATGGAATCAGTGGCTTGAGAATCCTAATCTGTCAAAAACGGCCGTAGAAGAGTTGATGCGTTTTGATACCCCACTGCATATTTTCGATCGTTGGGTGTTAGAAGATTTAGAATACAACGGACAGATGTTCAAAAAAGGGACAGAGGTCTCACTCGTTTTAGGGGCTGCGAACCGGGATCCTAGTGTGTTTGAGCAGGCAGGCGAGATGGTGCTTGAACGGCCGAAAAATCAGCATGTTTCACTGGGGGGAGGCATTCACTTTTGCATTGGAGCCCCCTTAGCTCGCCTAGAATTGCAAACATCCCTCCCTATTTTAATGTCCCGTTTTCCTGATTTAAAGCTTGCCGGTGAGCCAGAATACGCCAATAGTTATCATTTCCACGGACTAAAGTCCCTTCAAGTGACCCTTTAAGCTGATTTTTTCACAGATTTATGGGTAAAAATCAGTTAGGATATAGGGTAATTGTTTCTAAATTTATCCTGTGGTTTGACCAAATAAAGATTATTAGATTTTATACTGGTACAAACGCCCAAAGCTTCGCCATTAGAATTGCTCTTGCCAACAGAATTTGGGACTGAGCATTAGTTTACTAGCCAAAGTTAATTCTGAGATTTTTTAGCCCTTGGCTTATGTAACGAGTACTATGAAAAAAATGATAGAAAATCCTAGTCGCATCGTCTTTTTGACATTTATCTGCCTGCTTCTTATCGGTTGTGGCTTAGACATTGCGCCTGAACCAACGGCGGTACCTACACCTGTAATTGATGAAGTTGAGAACCCCGTGCCCGTGGCTGCAGAGCCAACTATTAGCCCCACAGCAACGTCAGATGAGCCGCCTAGCTGTGCCTCTGAAGCTAGGTTTTGCGTTGGCCTTGTTACAGATGTTGGTCTGATTAATGACAAGTCATTTAATCAATCGGCTTGGGAAGGGGTATTGCGGGCAGAAGATGATCTTCTGGCAGATGTAGACTTTATTCAAACGAGGACCCAGGCCGATTATGAAAAAAATATCCTCTTTTTTGCGGAACAAGATTACGACGTGATTGTAACGGTAGGGTTCGGCTTGGCTGAAGCAACTACCAGTGCCGCGGCCAAATATCCCAATATCGATTTTATTGGAGTGGAGCAGTTTCAGGCGACAGAGTACGACAACATAGCTGGATTGATTTTCCCGAGTGATAAGGCAGGCTTTTTGGCGGGAGCATTGGCTGCGATGATTTCCCAAAACGGGCGTGTTGGTGCCGTGTTGGCAACCGCTGAAGTTCCACCCGTTGTGGAATTCAGAGAAGGGTATGAAGCGGGTGCTTATGCTGTAAACCCTGATATTACAATCGTCTCAATTCATCATCCTGGTGGTGCTGACGTCGCTTTTACCGATTCTGTATGGGGTGCATCCACCGCCCAATTGATCATCGAGGAAGAGAACCTTGATGTTGTCTTTGGTGCAGGTGGCACAACGGGGAACGCCGCATTGGTGGCTATTGCCGAAAATAGTAATGCGTTTTGCATCGGTGTTGATACTGATCAGTGGCAAACAGTCCCAGACGCCCATCCATGTTTAATCACATCTGCTGTTAAAGAGATTGGAGATGGGGTGTTTGAGTTGGTTGCGTGGTCTTTGTTAGATCAGTTTCCGCGCGGGAATTATGCAGGTGGTGTGGCATTGGCCCCCTTCCATGATTTTAGTGAATCTATTCCGGCCGACGCTCAGGCGTTTTTGATCGACTTGAAGGCTGACTTGCTAAACGATGTGGTTCCAACGGATGGGAGTTATGTTTTCCCATCCGCTCCTTCGGTTACTATCCAGCGTTAGATTAAAGCTCCTTTTGCCAAAAGACAGCGTGGCCCGCTTCTGGGTCAAGCTCATAGCCTGCAAAGCCAAGGGATTGATAGGCCCTCATCGCCACAGTGTTGTTTGAAAGCACCTCGAGCGTTAGCTTACAACAGCCATTTTCTTGTGCGATGGTTTCGACCTTCGCCAACATCTTTTTGCTTAAACCTAATCCTCTAAATTCCGGCCGCACAGTCACATCATGAATGTTGACCAGCGGTTTGGCCGCAAACGTTGAAAAGCCAAAGAAACAGTTGGTTAAACCGGCCGGTTTTCCATCCACGTAGGCAAGAATGCTAAATGCGCTGGGCAAATCGGCCAATTTGCTTGGCAATGAGTCAAGCGTTTCGGGGTCCAATGCATGCCCACCACCCATCGGGTCTTTGGCATAATCATTGAGCAATGCTTTTAAGTCAGCAGCCTCTTGGGCATCGGTGTAATTAGCTCGTTTTATTTGGATGTTGCTTGTCATTCTGAAATGTCTGTCCGCCTGCGACCTAATCTAACCATGTTAAAAATGGTGCCAATGAGCCAGCCTAATCCCCACAGCGTAAAAATGAGCGAAATGTCTGCAACCAGCGTGCGGCTAAACAAAAACGATTGGTAGCTGCTGCCTGTGCCTGGTGACAAAACGTTTAGGATCGGGATCACCACAAAAAATAGCGCAATGATCGCGGCAATAAGCAGGCCAAAAAACCAAATGTAGGCTTGCCGGCCGTGCATGCCCGGTTTTTCATCTAAGATGTGGCTCCCTTCTTCTTGTTGATTATCGTCACTCATATTATTTCCTACTGGCTAATTCAGCCTCAATATCGTCCCAGCTTACATCGTGGGCCACAAGCAGCACAGAAAGATGGTAGACAAGATCGGCCGCTTCTGAGATCAGCCGTTCTGGCCCCTGTTGCAACGCGGCCAAGATCACTTCTACCGATTCTTCGCCTACTTTTTTGACCAACTCTTCTTGATCATTGAAAAGCGTATTGGTGTACGAGCCTTCTTTTGGGTTGGCTTTGCGATCTTTGAGCAAAGCTTCTAGCGATTTAAGTTCATTCATAGTGTTTTTCTTCTAAACCTGAAAGGATTTTAACTTTCTGAGATTGGCGTTACCATAGAATCAAGTGACGTTTACCAAGGTAATGCTTAACTCAATGTCTCAAAGAAACAGGTCTGGGCGCCAGTATGGCAGGCTGGCCCGGCCGGGTCTGCCATTACCAACAGCGTATCCCCGTCACAGTCGTAGCGTACTTCATGCACCCGCTGTACGTTGCCGCTGGTGGCACCTTTGTGCCAAATTTCTTGACGAGATCGGCTCCAAAAAACCGCCTCTTTTATCTCTAGCGTCATTTGTAGGCTCTTCGCATTCATCCACGCCATCATCAGTACATCCCCCGTGTTACGGTCTTGTACAATGGCGGGGATAAGGCCACGCGCATCAAATTTGAGCTGTGAAAAATCTCTCATCGCCGCACCGGAATCCCTTTTTCAACGAGATGATCTTTGACATCATCGATGCGTAGCTCTTTAAAGTGGAATAGAGAAGCCGCCAGAGCTGCATCCGCTTTGCCTTCAGTTAAAGCTCGTTCAAAATCGCTGACTTTCCCCGCACCGCCTGAGGCGATGACCGGGATGCTGACCGCTTCTGAAATGGCCCGAGTCAGCCTCACGTCATACCCTTCTTTTGTGCCGTCTCCATCCATACTCGTTAGCAAGATTTCACCGGCCCCCCGTTTTTCAGCTTCTTTGGCCCATTCGATTGCGTCTAAGCCGGTGTTTTTCCGGCCGCCTGCGACGTACACGTCCCACCCTTGGCCGTCGGCCTTTTGCTTGGCATCGATGGCAACCACAATCGCTTGGGAACCAAACGCCTCTGCCCCGGCTGTGATTAGCTCAGGCGTTTTAACAGCGGCCGAGTTAATGCTGACTTTATCAGCCCCCGCCCGCAAAATGCCGCGCATGTCGTCTACGGTGCGGATGCCACCCCCAACGGTGAAGGGGATAAAGACCTGTTCGGCAACCGCTTTGGCCATTTCTAAAACTGTTTCACGATTGTCGCTGGTGGCGGTGATGTCGAGAAACACCAGTTCGTCCGCCCCTTCTTGGTCATAAACCCGGGCCTGTTCAACCGGATCACCTGCATCGACCAGATCAACAAAGTTGACCCCTTTGACCACCCGGCCGTCTTTAACATCTAAACAGGGAATAATTCGTTTGGCTAACATAGTTCAATCGCCTCTTTTAGATCTAGCTCACCTTCGTAAATCGCCCGGCCAGTAATGACCCCCGCCAGCTTGTGATCGATACAGCGCTGAATGTCGTTGAGTGAGGCAACCCCGCCTGACCCAATCACGTTTAAACCGGTCGCTTGGGCGATCCCGGCCGATTTTTCAGCATTGACACCGGTCAAAACCCCGTCCCGGCTAATGTCCGTATGGATGATCGTTTCCACACCGTAATCGGCCATCCGTTTTGCCAAATCAAGTGGAGAAATACCGCCCCCTTCGAGCCAGCCACGCGTCTTCACTTCTCCATCCCGGGCATCAATACCCACAGCTATCGCTTGTGCCCCAAATTGTTGGATGGCAGCTTTCACCAGCTCCGGCTGTTCAACCGCCACGGTGCCTAAAATCACCCGGTTGGCACCTGCCTCAAGCGCACGTTCTACGTCGCTGAGCGCTCTAATCCCACCCCCAAATTGCACACTCGAATCAAGCGAAGCGATGGATTCGAGCGCCGACCAGTTGGCCGCGCTTTTTTCCCCAAATGCCCCGTCTAAATTTACAACGTGGAGCCAGCTGGCCCCGTCATCAAGCCAGCGTTGCCCGGCCGCGGCCGGATAGTCGCTCTGTTTGTTGATCAGGATCGCCAAATTTCAGGCGAACCACTTTGCCATTCCGTAAGTCGATGGCGGGATAAACGATAAAGTCAGTCATATTCGCCCTTTGCTAGAGATTGATGTAATTCTGCAAAATTTGCAGGCCATGTTTTTGGCTTTTTTCAGGATGGAATTGGATGCCATACACGTTTTCATGCGCCACAACGGCGCAAAAATCATCTTCGTAATCGGTGCTAGCCACAGTCGCCGAGCCGTTAGTCGGCCGACAGTAGTAGCTGTGTACAAAGTAGACATAGCTACCGCTCGGAACCCCTTCCATCAGCCAATGTTCTTCGTCATGTTTCACCTGATTCCAACCCATGTGCGGGATTTTGTTCGCCGGATTGTCTAGCTCAAAACGGGTGACGTCGCCGGGAATAAGGCCAAGGCCGGTGTGTTGCCCCATCTCATCACTCGTTTCAAACAGGAACTGCATGCCGACACAGATCCCTAGCAGCGGAACGCCTGTTGCTACCCGCTCTTTGATAGCTGATTCGAGCCCTAAGCCTCGCACCGCTTCCATGCCGGAACCGAAGGCCCCTACGCCGGGTAACACAAGTTTGTCGGCTTGCAACACGTCGGCCGGGTCGCCGGTTAAGAGCACGTCGGCCCCCAAATATTCAAATGCTTTTAGCGCCGAGCGAATATTGCTTGCGCCATAGTCAATCATTGTGATTTTCATGCTGTATGACCTTAATCTGTTAATGTCCCTTTTGTCGAAGCGATACCGGTACGGCGTGGATCATGCTCAACCGCCGTGCGTAAGGCCCGTGCAAACGCCTTAAACAGTGCTTCGGCCTGATGGTGATCGTCTCGGCCGTATTCGACTTTGGCGTGTAAATTCATTTTGGACTGGAACGCCACAGACTCAAAAAAGTGACCGATGATCGAAGTCGGGAACTGTCCGATCATGGGAGCGTGCCAGTCGGCCGAGAAAACGGTGTACGGCCGGCCGCTCAAATCCAAAGCGACAAACCCTAACGCCTCATCCATCGTCACATACGAGTGCCCCATCCGATTAATCCCTTTCCGGTCACCCAGCGCCTGATCGATACATTGACCCAGCACAATACCGGTATCTTCAATCGTGTGATGGGCATCAATATGTAGATCACCAACCGTTTTGACCTGTAAATCAAACAATCCATGCACCGCTACCGCTGTCAGCATATGGTCTAAAAACCCCACACCGGTGCTGATCTGGTGCTTGCCACTCCCATCTAAATTTATGGTGATGGCGATGTCCGTTTCCTTCGTTTTTCGCGTTATCGTTGCTTCTCTCATCGTGAAACCCCTAACCTGTTATCTTGAATATATTGAATAGCTGCGATTAGTTTTTCAGTATCTTCCGGCCGGCCCGCGCTGATGCGAATAAAGTTGCTTAGCCCTGGTTTGTTGTAGTAGCGCACCAACACCCCAAACTCATCCTGCAATCGTTGTTTAAAGATGCCAGCGTCCCGCCCCTGAACCTCACACAGTACAAAATTTGAATAGCTAGAGATGGGGGTCAAGCAGTGAAACTTTTCAAGTAAAGCGGACATCCGTTTACGTTCAGCTACCAAAGCCTTCACTTTTTCATCTAGATACGGTTTGTCATCGAGCGATGCCCGTGCGGCCAAATCGGCCGCATGATTGACGTTATACGGTTGTTTGATCTTCATCATGTGCGGCACAAGCCATTTGGGGAATGCCCCATATCCAACGCGTAATCCGGCTAAAGCGGCCAGCTTGCTAAACGTGCGTAACACACATAAATTGTCGTATTCCTCAATCCATTTGATGCAGGACTCAACCCCGTCAACGGCCGCAAACTCGATATACGCCTCGTCTAAAATGACGAGAACCGGCAGGGCCAACAGCCGTTTTAAATCATCTTGCCCAATCACTCCGCCGTCAGGGTTGTTGGGTGAACAGGCGAAAACGACTTTGACATCTGGCTCTTGCGCTACAAGTGCTTCAATCCCTGCCACGTTTAAACTAAAGTCGTCGTTCCGTTGCACGGTCAGATATTGGCCTGAATTAACGTGGGTTGAGAATGGGTACATCCCAAACGATGGGGGGCTGTCGATCACTTTATCATTGGGGGACAAAACTACTCGCAATACCAAGTCGATGAGTTCGTCAGCCCCCATCCCCGTTAGCAAATAGTCGGCCGGGACACCGGTGTGCTCGGCCAGCTTTTCCCGCAAAATTGTGCTTTCAGGGTCTGGGTAGATGTGGTAGTAAGCCCCGTTAGCTATCGCTTCAAGTGCTTTGGGTGAAGGTCCGTAGGGGTTTTCATTGGCGTCGAGCTTAACGATTTCATCGGCCGGGAATCCCAGCTCTTCGCTCAATACCTCAAACGGGACAATCGGGGTGTAAGGCGTCATCGAAATGATGTCCGGCCGGATAAAGTTGGAAAAGTTTCTCATGCGTTAATCGCCTCCAGCATCGCCTGATAGCGAATCGGTTCTTCCTCAAAAATGTAGCGCACCTCGGTCACAATTACCCCAGATCCACCAATCTCTCGTAATTCGCGGATGGCGTCTGACAAGGCGTCACGCCGCACAATAATGTTGATGGCGTACCATTGATTGTCAGCTTCTTGAGTTGGATCATGTGGGACAACTTTTGAAATCGTTGGCCCCTGTAATCCTCGAATGTGCGCTTTGTCCAACATCATTCGCGATACCGCTTCAGGTGAATCGCCGCGCACGTTGGCTGTGACTGTGTAGCTGTCTTTAGCGCGCAAATAAGCGGCAAAATACTCTAGTAGGATGCGGGCGGTGGCTAATACGTCCGGCCGTTCTTTCAGGGCTTGCTTGCTGGCGACTAAAACCCCTTGCGAATGCAGCATCATCCCATCATTGATTTGTTTGAGCGAATTGGCCTTAAGCGTGGTCCCCGTTGAAACCAAGTCAACGATGATGTCGGCAAAGTCGATGGCTGGTGCAATTTCTAGCGTTCCATCAGCTTTGACCGTTTCAAATGGTTGGATGCCTTTATCCAACATAAACTGCTCGGTTAAATTGGGGAACTTGGTTGCAATACGCAGGGGGTTAAGCTCTTTTGCCTTTTGTTTTAGGTTGGCTAGGCTGTCCACATCATGCCATTGGCTGGGGACGGCCAAATGCAGTTCACACTGAGAAATACCAAGCTCGTCATGGAGCACCACGATGTTTTCGCACAGCTCAGGGTTTGATTGTGGGCAGCGCTCGCTTAGCGCATCTAATCCCACAATCGCAAAGTCAAGTGACCCTTGGCGAATGCCCCTTACAATGTCATTTTGTCGCTGCCACAGGGCGGTTACGCCGGGTAGGCCACGGATGGTGGCGGTGTATTGGCGCGGGTTGCGCCGTTTGACGGGGAGCCCGCAGGCATCCATAAAGGCCAACGCGTCCTTTTCCAAGCGGCCGTTGCTTGGGATCGCAAATCGAATATCAGTTCGTGTCATAAGTTTTTTGCTGAGAAATAAAAAACGCCCACCCTGGATTCCAGGATGGGCGTTGAAGATTTTTTACCTATTGGCAACAAGCCATCACCGCATTCCGGAAACTCTTGTAGGGGAAATATGATGATGGTGGGTTTTGTTGAACAAATTCATCTTTTTCAGTTTAGCAAACGAACTAGGTGATTCCCAGAAATTAGGTAAATTTCTTACTTTAGCGTTTAAGACTATGCGGTCGCGACATCTTCGGCCGCGATGTAAGTGGGAGTCCAGACACCCAAATACCAAGTCATGACCAAAACGCTGACAACGTGCATTAGTCCAAGGAAAACCATCGTTCCCAAGTCATTTGCACCGGTCCAAGGACCAAGCATTGAAAGAACACCTAAAATCGTTGCACCCCAGATGAACCAAATACGTTGGCTTTCACCAGCGAATAATCCCAAAATCCAATACCCTATACAGCCAACTGCTGCACCAATCATACTGGCTGCAATAACTGGTACAGGGCCAATGATTCCTTGATTGGTGCTCCATGAAATCCCTGCAGCGTTGCCAATAAAGTAAACAACAAGGTTTAAAATGACAGCTACAGCAAAAGTGTAAAAGACATTGAACAAAATATTTCTAGTCATGTTTTTCTCCTAGTTTCCTATGTATATGTAGACCCTTAATAATCAGGTAGCTTAAAAAACGAGTGCTCTCTACTTTTCCTACGTCAACAAAGTTTGAAAGTTGCGAGAGCCGCAATCAAACATCGCTATTTTGCGAATATTGTTGCACATGTTACTAGTTTAGTCACATTCGAGCTGTGCCAGATACGCAAAAATACTTAATTTAGCGTTTAAAGTTGTCTTTTCCCGTTTAACTACATAAAATCTTGCAAATTGTATAACAGATTACAATTTTTTGTATATTTTTTCGTTTTTCCCGTTAACTGGCAATTTTTCAACGGGCAAACAAAACCTGATACGAAATTAACTGTCGCCGTTAAAAAGAGAAATCAACTTGAATATGACGTTTGAAACTTGTTGAGACATTCCCCGTAAAGGCGAAAAGCAACAAAAAACGAGCGATTCTACACCTCTCACTAACGCCACGTCTCTCTTTTGAGCAGAACGGCACATTATTGTTTTCATTTCGACCAGCTATTCTGAAGAAGGAGGAATTTTTCATGAACTGGATCGTCGCCTTGGTTATAGGCTTAATTGTTGGATGGTTTCTTGAAATGTTAGTCGACTGGTTTTACTGGCGACTACGTGAGGACGAGGGATCTGCAGTCGTTAATTGTAGTGATGTAACGACAAAGTACGAAGGACAGCTACAAGAACTTAAATTACAACTCGACAGATATAAAGGTGATTTAAGCGCGCGTGATACTGAAATATCAGGATTAAACGCTAGCTTAAAGACCAAAGATGTAGAAATTGGTGATTTAAACGTTGCGCTCGGTGAGCGTGATGTGGAAGTTGAAGGTCTACGCGGCCGCCTGTTAGGTGGAATGCGCAGCCCCGGTTGGTTCGATTGGGGAGAATATGATTTCTTCAATTGGAACGCAGGTGACGATGTAGAATTTATCGGAACCGGCGATGCTGGTGGTACGGTTGATGTCACCTATGGTGGAGATGTTGTTGGTAACGCTGATGTTGATGCTGACGGCAACTGGAAATTCCCATGGGCTGTTCCGGCCGCTTTCTTACCAGGTATGCTCGGCTTTGTTCGTCGCGATCGTGACGGTTTAGAAGTTGATGCATCACGTGGTGAAATGGCTGCTGCTATCGACGCAAAAATGCCAGCTGTTGCTGTAGAAGCTGCAATGCCTGAAGTTGATGTGGCTGTAGAAGCACCATCTGTTGACGTTGATGTTGACAGCCCTCGCCGCTGGTTTAACTGGGGCGATTGGGACTTTGGCAACTGGGGTGAAGGCGAAGAGCGCGAACTTTCAGGCGTTGGCGAACCAGGTGGTTCGGTTGATGTCTCTTATGATGGCGAATTTGTTGGAACCGCTGAAGTCGACAACGATGGAAAATGGTCTTTCCCATTCAAAGTACCTGCCATGTTTGCAGCTGGCGGCCTAGGCTTGCTAACCCGCAATCGTGATGGTGTTGAACTAGATGCTGAATTGCCTGATGCAAGTCTGAATCTGGATGCTTCAGCCCCTAGCGTAGATACCAATATTGATTTGGGTATCGCTGGTGCTGCTGCGGCTGGCGCAACTGCGGCCGGCTTAGGCGGAGCATTTGTTGATCTTGTTAACGATACAACTCAAACAACAATTCGCTTAGAGGATATCGAAGGGGATGACTTGACTAAGATTTGGGGTATTGGTCCAAAAACCAAACTCAACTTCTATCGTCGCGGCATCACCACCTTTGAAGGATTCGCCAATATCGATGAGGGAACCCTCAAAGAGATTATGGCAGAATCAAAGTTAATGAGCGCACGCATCCCTAAAAACCCACACGCAGACTGGACCGGCTTGGCCGCTTTAGCCGCGAAAGGGGATTGGGCTGGGTTTGACTCGATGACTTCAAAAATCAAACCACCTGAACCAGAACGCAAAAAGAAACGCAAAAAAGCGATCAAGCTTGATGGCGATAAATTGAGCGATATTTCTGGAATCGGCCGTGGTACATGGAAAGCTCTGCACGGTATGGGGTATGACTCATACGCTAAGTTAGCAGGCATTTCTGTGGAAGAAGTTGAACAGGCGATGAAGAAATCTCGCGCATTGAATGCTCCTGGCGCACCAACTCCAACAGAGGCACATGCTTCTTGGACCGAGTTAGCCGGTTATGCGGCCAATGGTGACTGGGCCAGCTTTAATGCTGTGAATGCTGGTGTTGAAGCGGTAATTACTGAAACCGTGACAACCCCAACCCGCTTTGACTCAATGGGCTATGACTTCTCAGATTGGGAAGGTGGCCAAGATCGTTCAATCTTCGGCCGTGAGGCTGCTGGAGCGGTTATTAATTTCTTCTACGATGGCCAGAAAATTGGCGAAACAGTTGCCGGAGACGATGGCGCGTGGGAATTCCCATTCCAAGTTCCAAACGGCTTTGATCCCTCTTTAATGGCATTCACGATGAGCTAATCATTTTGATTTAGTCCCAGCCTCGCTTACGAAGTTGGGTAGGAATATAACATCGTGAAAACAGAAACATACTGTAGAAAAACGGTACGAGGCCGGATCAGAGATTTCTTTGCTGATCATTCGGTCAACCAATTTGACACATGGAAATGGGGCGGCCTAATTCTATTAGCCTCTTTACTAGGGTTACTCGCACTTGCTGGTTGTGCTGGTCAAGCGCCAACGCTTGAAGGACCACGCTATAGCCGGGCTGGCGCCGTAACTTTAAACGGAACCGGTACCCCCGGAACTTTAGTAGAGATTCTTGATGAAAATGGAAATCAGATCGATACAACAACGGTAGGAGCTACTGGCGCATGGTCAGTTCCTTCTAACTTTGAAGTAGGCGACCACAACTTGAAGGTGCGTCAGATTTCTCGCCCACGTTTGGGCAGAACGGCTGACAATCCGCTTGTATTAGCTGAAGGCAACCAAGGTCGCGGTATTTTAACCACCTACGACCTCCCGAGTGTGACTGGACCATCAGGCAATCTGAATCCAGGTTTGATCGCACTTGCGGGTGCTGGAACGGCCGGATCTTTGATCGAGCTATTTGCTAATGGTGAATCGCTAGGCATTACAGAAGTGGGTGCAGACGGCCGGTGGTCGTTAGACGCTGACTTACCAGATGCAGGTTCATACGACATTTCAGCTAAATTGCTCGATCCAGATGGCAACATTTTGGGTCAAGTAGATGGTCCAAGTTTGGGTCTAGCTGCTGGATTTGTCCCATTGGCTGCAAACGGCCGCATTCAACCAGGAACGTTCTCCACATCTGACAATACAACCGCAAGCGGACCAATTAGCTGGTCTGGAACCGGTATGCCCGGCCGCACGGTTGAGCTAATTGCCAACGGTCAGAAGATTGGTGAGACAGTTATCGGTGCAGATGGCACTTGGTCAATTAGTGACGTAAATGCCGACTTAAATATCGCTACCAACCTCGTTACAGCACGTATGCTAGACGACAACGGCGATGTTCTAGGTAGCCCGATTACTGATACGATCCGCCTGTCAGCTGATAATGTAGATGGCTATGTGGTTGCTCCACCGCCAGAACCACCAACAGAAGACGGAATCGCCGTAACAATTGACTCTGTTGATACCAACGAGGCTGGAATCACTACGTTAGTGGGTACAGCTCCTGCGGGTGAAACAGTTCAAATCTGGGTTAATGAAGAATTTGTTGGCACAGTTGTTGCAGACGATGCTGGAAATTGGTCTCTATCAGGCTACTTCCCAGTAGGCGAGCACATTGCTCAAGCGGCAATCGGTGACGGAGATGACTTCGCAGCTGTATCAGACGTTGTTGATATCATCGTCGATGCGAACGCTTTGACCGGAGACGGTACACCACCTGCCGGTAAGGCATGGGTACGCGTTGTTAGCCAAAGTGAAATTGACGCTCGTAACGATGGCACGTTTGATGACCGCTTCTTAAGTGGATCGGCCGCAATCGCAATGATCCTCGACGCATCTTGGTCAATGACCTTACCAATCGACAGCAATGCTGAAGCAGATCGCTTGACGCGACAAGATCCAAATAACCGGATCAACATCGCCAAGAGTGAGATGATCAATTTGATTAATGACACGATTCCACAAGGAACACCCGTTGCCCTGCGTTCGCTTGGTAACCGAGGTGGAAACTTGGGATGTGTTACGGCTCTCGAATACCCATTACAAGGGATGAATCGTGCGGACATAACGGCCGCAATCAACGATGTATCTCCTGGGTTTAACACCAATACCCCATTAGCGGCAACGTTGGCACAGATCCCTAGTGACTTAGCTGACGCAGGTGATCGTGAGCGTGTCGTTATCTTGCTGACAGACGGCGAAGAGAAATGTGGTGGCGATGTAGATGCTGCGATTGACTCTCTGATCCAAGAA
The DNA here is from genome assembly GCA_020628815.1 of Chloroflexota bacterium. Taxonomy (GTDB): domain Bacteria; phylum Chloroflexota; class Anaerolineae; order Promineifilales; family Promineifilaceae; genus WTJY01. The sequence goes on from JAHDEN010000030.1 coordinate 14,604, forward strand.
GGCATTAGCCTCCGCCTGAATATCATTGGATTTGCAGTAAATGATGCTGCTGTCCGTGAGAAACTTGAAGGTTGGGCTACCCGCGGTAACGGCTTCTACTTCGATGCATCAGACGCATCGGGCTTGGGTGACGCACTCCAAAACTCATTGGCTAGCGTGTATCAACTGCTAAACAATGACAACGAGACGGTCGCCACAGGTGTTGTAGGCTCTGACCCTATCGAAGTTGATCCTGGTATCTATACCATCCGGATTACTTCGGCCGAAGGATTCTCAACGAATAAAATCGTTGTGCCAACGAACTCGGCGGTTCAGGTTACTGTGAAGTAATTCACTATCTTTAGTTGATTAATACGGGCCGCAGAGATGAAATAAGCTCTGCGGCCTTTTTGTTTACCATTTGTTATTTCGATAAGGCTATAATTAAGGAATGTAGATAAAATTATTGTTCCTAAGACTCTTTGAGCCTAAAGACCGTAATGTGAGTTGAAGATATGAATCCATTTACCCGATTTTTGAAACAGTGGACCCAAAGCAAACCGGAACTGGCTGAGTTTATTACCCACTGGGACACGCTTGAAGCATTGTCGATTCGTGTTTATAAAGCGGCCGGTGCCTCGGCCGAAGATGAAGCGAGCTATCAGCGAATAAAGCGATTTATGGATTCAAATTACCAGTCGGTTGCGAAAGAGTTAGAGCCGTTTTGGCAGGAATCTGAAGTAGGTGGAGAATTGGATCATGCTGATCCATTCCAATATCTGTTTCAATATTCAAATGCTGACGGGTTTGTAGGCAACTGGGCCGCGCTACAGCATTTACCGGCCGCTCGTGAAGCATTAAACGGTTTATTGGTGAAATTAGGACAAGGCTAAACGGCCGAAGAGGAATTATGTTTGCTCGATTATTTTATATTGCAGCTGGGTTTGCTGTGGGCTATATGCTAGACAGCTTGCGCCAACAAAATCAAGGCTCTGAAACAGAGGTTTCAGATATCCCTGTTATAGATTTGACTGACGTGGCTAACGTGACTGAAAGCGTTAACGGTAGCGCCAAAGTCGTGCAAAGCACAAGTGCAGAGCCCGCGTCAGCTCCTGAAGCGGATGTTCATGATTCACCCGCTTTTTTAAAACAAATTAATGGGATTGGGCCCACCTATGCCAAAAGAATATTTGCAGCAGGGATAAATTCATTGCAGTTGCTGGCTTCTAAGACTCCGGCCGAACTAATGGAGATTTCAAAAGTTCGTAGCCAAGAAAAGGCTCAAGATTGGATCGATCAAGCTAAAAATCTAGCCGCATAAACCCGGTTAACATACACAATTAAAGCAAAATAAAAAGCCGCTCCAACACACGCTTGGGGCGGCTTTTTTGTTTTTATTTCGATGTGATCAGACCAAGCCGTTACTTGTCAGAATAGACAATATCTTTTAAAGCCCTGAGTGGTTGATCAAAATCAAAGCTGAATCCGGCTTCAACTAGTTTGTCTGCATTTGTTCGCTGGCTACCCAGCAGCAAAATAGACATTTCGCCCAGCGCGGCTTTGAGTGCAAAAACGGGGGTGGGTGCAAAAGCCGGCCGGCTAAGAACCTTGCCTAAGGTGCGTGCAAATGTTCGGTTGCGTACGACGTTGGGGGAAGACAGATTAAAGGCACCTTCGGCCGCATCATTTTCTAGCAGCCAAACCATCGCTTTTAGCTGGTCATCAATATGAATCCATGGGAACCACATGCCGCCCCCTCCATATGGACCACCCGCGAATAGTTTGAAGGGCAATATCATTTTTGGGAGAGCGCCACCTTGTGTTGAAAGCACAACTCCGGTTCGCATAAAAACCAGTCTGGTATGCTCTGCGGCCGGTTTTGCGGCCGATTCCCAAGCTTTGGTTACGTCGGCCAAAAAGTCTTGGCCAGGGGCAGAATTTTCCGTTAGCTCTTCATCTCCACGATCGCCATAGAAACCAACGGCCGAGCCTTGCAGAAGCACTTGTGGCTTAACCTCTGCCTCTTCAATCGCTTGTACTACCGCTTTGGTTGCCTGTAAGCGACTATCAAGGATGAGGTCTTTACGAGCGGCCGTCCAGCGTTTATCCCCAATCCCCGCACCGGCTAAGTTGATTACCGCTTTTGCGCCGTTGACCAAGTCACCCCAGCCGTCAGTAGTTAAACCGTCCCACTTAACTGCTGAAGCACCTTTGGGTAAGCCCAACACCTTTTGAGGCGAACGACTCAGAACTATAACTTCGTATCCTTTTTGAGTAAGGCGGTCTACCAAGGGGCGACCAATCAATCCAGAACCACCGGGAATGATAATGCGCATAACACGTCTCCAATAGTATGTTTTTGTAGTTTGATTGTTTGTGGAAGATAGCTTAAGGAACGCAGATTAGACAAATGCTACGGGAGCACTAAATTCCGGTGTTCCTGCTCAACTGAAGATTAAATTGCGACAGTTGTTTGATTTTAAGCCCTAAATCTCTTTAAAACCGTTTAGCCAATTTAGAATAATCGTCCCGCGTTCATCTAAAGATTCAATAGCGGCTTTGCGATATGCCTCGATATAAGCTTTTAAGACATTGTCCGGCATTCTGAAGTGGTAGTTAACCAATAACCCTTGAATCCAGTCGAGATTGGCTTGAATCAAATTGATATCGCCAAAAACGAGGGCCGCAACGATATTTTGCCCAAGTTCGCGGTTCGCGTTTTTCAGATATTGTTGATATGGAGAATCAGCCATGTATTTCCATACAAGGGCATCAATGGATGCTTGGCTATCTAAGAAATGATTGAGTGCAATTTTGTGGACTTCATCCGCCTTCGTATATGGCTGTAGTGGCGGTGGATTGATCAACAGTTGCTCAACCATATAAGGGACTTGTTCAATCTTGAGTCCCAAAAAGTGACCGGGCATTTTAGATTGAAGTTTTGGAATTTGATTGAAGACCGCTCCACCAAAGGCCGTAACGACGTTTTCCCGCTCCAGCAACTTCGCCATTTCAAGCATTGTGCTAGCGGTGTACAAAGTTTGTGATGCCAAGACCACCAAATTTGGTTTAGCTTGATACAGAGTTGGCTCTAAACGTGTTGTAGGTACATTTGCACCCAAGTAAACAACGTCCCAGCCGTTTCTGCGGAGAAGCAGTGTGATGAGGAGTAAGCTGAATGTATGTCGTTCTTCTGACGGGCAAGCGGCTAATATGCGGCCGTTGCGGGTCGGAGCAGGTGTTGAGGCCACCATTGTTTCTAAGCGGCGGATCGCCAGAGCTGATGCAAAATGTTCTTGTTGAACCGTAACGCGCCCTTCATACCAGCCTATGCCGATTTCAGCCAGACCTTTTTGCAGTAATGAAAAACAAACCGTTTCAGTAGGGAAGAGGGCAAATGCCTCTGCTAGAACAGAATCAGCCCGCCGTTCATCAAAATCAAGACATGCATCAATCCAAGACTGACGCAAGGCTGCAATATTGTCTCCGGGGCTAACAGTTGTAACTGTTGGAGCAGCTTCGCCTAAGGTATTTGGGTGCTCAGTTAAGGGATCACGATTATCGGCCGTTATCTGCTTCCACAGATCAACAGCACGACTAATGCTTAGCCCCTCATCTTGTCTCGCGATTAGCCACTTAAGCATCTCGACATCAAGCTGCGAGTATGAGCGATGCCCGCCGGGAGTGCGTTGAGGCTTAGGTAAGCCGTAACGTCTCTCCCAAGCACGTAACGTGTCAGGTTTTAATCCGGTTTCGTTTACAACAGCTTTTAAGTTGTATGTAGGACTTGATCGGTCAGAAGCGCTTTCGGTTTCTGGACCATTCCTGCTAGGGAAACCATTTGATTGCCCATTTGTATGATGCGATTGAGCGTAATGGTTATTTTTTTTGCCTGCCATTTTGTTTTACCCTGGCCGGACTCGATCCGCGTTGGCTTTCTTCCAACTTATTATGGATGGTAGAAAAAAATCTTGGACGGTATCTGGACAATTTGTTTGAATTTCTTGAAGATAATTGGTGACTGGTTTTTTATTTCTAGTATATATCTGGACAATGACACGATTTATGTCCAGAAATATAGCATGAATGGGGGCGAACGTCAATTAAAGAACTGTTATAGTTGGATAAAATATTGACAAATTCTTGATAACGTTGCTATACTCCGCCTAATTGCACAGCTTTTCTGTCTAACTTTTGAACAGATACTGCGAAACATGCAAAAAGAGCCCTTTTTTACGATCAAAGAGGGTGAAATCAACTCAAAATACAACTGTAAGAAAGAGTTGGAAATGTCTAAATAACTCCAGTTTGCGTAGGTGAGGTGATAAAAATGGGTGTATATCATACTTGGGAAGGATCTCTGCTCACGATGGCAGAAGAAGCGATTCACGAAGGTGCGAAACTACCTTGGGATAATACGGCCGAAGATGCACTTCTAAATGAAGCCTATCGCGTGTGTGATACGATCACGGCCGCAAACAGCAAATCTTTCTATCTCTCATCTGGTTTGCTAAGAGAACAGAAGCGGAAGGGGGCCCGAGCACTTTATGCCTTTTGCCGCATCACAGATGATATTGTTGATGAGTCTGTAGAAGCAGATGGGAGCCGAGCAACTGTCCAAACAATCCAAGCGAAAATGCAAGAGTGGCGCCGAGTATCGCTATCTGCCGGACCATCAAGCAAAGACCCGGTTGCGGCCGCCTGGTCAGACTCTCGCGCAACATTCCAAATTCCATATCGATTTGCCGAGCAATTGATTGATGGGGTGATGACCGATTTAGAAGTAAAGCGATACCAAACCTTCGACGAACTGGCCGCATATTCTTATGGAGTAGCTTCAACCGTAGGCCTTATGTCGATGCACATTGTAGGGTTTGAAGGGCAAGAGGCGATCCCATACGCAATCCGGTTGGGCGTTGCATTGCAGATGACTAACATTCTGCGGGATGTTGGGGAAGACTGGCGGAACGGCCGACTTTATCTTCCAATGGAAGAGTTGGAAGCATTTGGAATTACTGAAGAGGCGATTGAAGCTGGTGAGGTTACAAATCAGTGGCGCGAATTTATGCGATTCCAAATTTTCCGTAATCGTCAGTTGTACAGAGAGGCGGCCCCGGGTATTCAGATGCTGGATAAAGACGGCCGGTTTGCAATTGCCGCCTCGGCCGGATTGTATGAAGCGATCCTAACCGATATTGAAAAACATGACTACGATGTGTTTAACCGTCGCTCATATGTAGGCACCGCTGGAAAGTTAGCTCGCCTTCCACAAATTTGGTGGTCTAGCAGAAAATAATCTGCCCATAAAAATAGAAATAAAAAAGCGGGTGACGAATTTTTTCGTCACCCGCTTTTTTTGTTACATGTTGAGAGCGTTTAGCCTAGATTGTCTACAAATTCATGTAGTCGTCTCTGCGAAATACGTTTGTACTCTTCCTTTATGATTTCGTCCATTTCTGCTTCGCTTAAGCGAATGGCCAAAATATCAAGGGCATCTTCTGGAGATTGACCATAGGCAAGCTTTTGCTTCCCATTTTTCATCTCAAAAATGTACATGTGGTGTGGATTGCTAAAACTACTCATTGTTGTTGCTATGCGCCCCTACGCTTTGGCGACCGCCTCCATGCCTACGGTAGCAATCATCCGTTCAGTCTCAGACAGGCCAGCGTTGATCTCAGCATCGTATTTGCCTGCCAACAGTTCCCGATAAAAAGCGTAATCGACACCGATTACTTTCTCATCATCTGGGAAACGGTGATAGTTGTCTTTGGTCATTCGGCTTTTACCTTCAGCAATCAGCTGGTAGCCTAATGCTGAACCGGGATACGGCGCATAAAATGAAATTGATGGGTAAACGTATTTCATCTGCTTAAGCATCCGCATCGTTTTAAATGCATCTTCAGGCTCTTCGCCCGGAATACCCAGCATAATGTTTGACCAGAAGTGAGGGATTGTTCGTCCTTTTGCTTTGGCCTCGTCACCTAATTTGTTAACAAGGTCGATGGCAAACAGATTGTCTTCTTCGGTACATTCTTTATTTAACAGACGGAGAATCCGGTCGCTACCAGACTCAAATCCAATTGAAATGGTGGTCCAGTTGGTTTCCCGAACTAGTGCTGTAAACAGGTCTGGCCATTTACGCACGGTGTCTGCCCGGCCGGCCGCCCAATAAGGCCAAATTTTGTTGGCTTTACGCGGATACTTTTCAATCCATTCTTCTAACCAGCTTGGGTTTTGGAAGAACATAGAGTCGTGGATCACAACCGAGCCAACGCCGTATTTGCGATCTAAAAAGTTTAGCTCATCGATAACTGAATCAACTGACGGCCGCCCCATGTTTGGAATGTACGAATTTTCGTTGCAGAAAACACATTGCCATGGGCAAACTCGGCTGGTCATGATGGTCGCCACGGGTGGGGGACCCCAGCCGCATTCTGGCTCCATTGGCCAGTTGAACCCTCGTTTTAGCTTGCGGCTGTTTGGTTTTGGCCACAATTCGCGATCGATTTTAGGCCATTCTTCCATCGATTTGGCACCAACTCCCATCACCAAGCGTGGGAACGCAGATGGGTCACGAACCAAGTCAAGAATTACTTTCTCGCCAGGGCCTTGGCAAATGTAGTCGAACTCTTTAACCGCCAACATCTCATCTGATGCCACAGTGGCGTGCATACCACCTGTTAGAATCAGACCGTTTGGATTGAGTTCTTTAAAAATTTGTGCCGCTTTTAATGCCACAGGATAGGTATAGCTGCGAACATTCATCAGCATCATCTCATATCCTTTTAGCTGTTTGGCCAGTTGCTCCCAGCTGGTTACGGCCCGCGTCGACGCAAGGTCGGTCATGATGCCGTTTTGATGCATGATGGTTCTTAACAAACCTAATCCATGATCTTGCCATTGTTCATGTGGCCCGGCCGGATTTACTAAATCCCCTAAGTCTCCCAAATCTAACCAAAGAATTTTATGTTTTGGTTTATTCTCTTTATTGAATGGCCATAAATTCATTTTTTGCTTTATCCTGCCTTCTAGATTTCTTTTCTGTCGCTGAATCCTTTCCCAAAATCATGAAAATGGGTTATGGCACTCTCACCCATTTGCCAGCAAAGCCATACTTCGCGGCCGTTAACTAATCCGGGGAAATCAATAAGACCTTCATCAATGTCTTTAATCTTTCCACCGTGCGACTGGATTTGCTCGATTATAGTTTCAATAGCGATAAATTCAACCGCTATGTCCGATCCTACTGCACTTCCTACATTGTACATGGCCGGCGGTACAGGAAACTCAACCTCACCCATCAAGTCCCGCACATTATTTTGATGTTGTTGCAACTTTTGCATCAGCTGAGTCATCTCAGGAATTAAAGTGCTTGCTTCTTCTGGCGTGTATAACCGCGTTGGCATGTCAAAAAAAAAGGGTGACATTGTCACCCCGTAGGTTAAAGATCTACTAAATTGCTTTTAACAATGAGTTGGTTGGGGGGATCCCCTTAGGATTGGTATTTTAGCTTTGATCCCGATCCTACCCAGCTGAACTAGTTCAGCCTTTAGCCGTTTGCACACGAACCGCATGATTCAACAGCGGCATCGGAAGCTGCACTTTGGCTATCCTTAGCTTTGAATGACGTGCCGCAGCCGCAAGATGCAACCGCATTTGGGTTGTCGATCTTAAAGCCACCGCCCATGATCGCATCCACAAAGTCAATGGTGCTACCATCCATGTACATCATGCTGGTGGGGTCAATGAAAATTTTGAAACCAGGTTTTTCGATGACAGTGTCATATGGGTTTGCTTCGGCTTCTAGCGCCATGCCGTATTGAAGACCAGAGCAACCGCCACCTGAAACGAATACACGTAACCCGTAGTCGGGCACATTTTTTGATTCGAGTAGGTTTTTGACGGTGTTAGCAGCACTTTCTGTTACTGTAATATTAATCGCTTTTTCTACCATTTCTGTCTGCATTTGGACCTCCGCAATCCTTGCTTGAAAAGGAAATTTCATTCTAGCAATTTTTAATAGGTGGGTCAATTATTATGAACTTTTTGATAAAAATTCAAATGGTGATTTTTCACTATGTTAACGGTTTCTATTTTATCAGGATTAGAACCCGTATATGCAATGCTTTGCATACGATTTACCGACTTTATAAAGTTCGGTAAGTCACCATTTGTCCCATACTCACGAATTTGAATGATGGGGGACTGTCCCGGCCGTTTTTCATTCTGATTGGCGAAAATCAGCCGAGCTGTTTGTTGGGCTACGGCTGGAGCCGGATCAATCACGGTTACACTTTCCCCTACGATTGTTTTAATCGCAGGTAGCACAAAAGGATAGTGTGTACACCCCAGAATTAACGTATCAATCTTCTTTTCTAACATAGGATTGATAAATTCTTTCAACATGGCAATTGTTTTGGGGGAATCTAGCTCTCCATATTCGATCTGTTCAACCAAGCCTACACAGCTATTTTCGAACAGCTCAACATCTTGGGCAAAGCGATTCATAAGCTCGCTGTAGCGCTGGCTCTTAAAGGTTCCGGCCGTGGCTAACACCCCGATTCGGCCAGATTTTGTGAGTTGAGCGGCCGGTTTAATGGCAGGTTCCATCCCCACAAAAGGGGTAGCTGGATAAGTTTCTCGGAGCCAGTTAATAGCGGCGGCTGTAGCCGTGTTGCAAGCAACAACGATGACACTGGCTCCTCGGCCGATCAAGTAGTCACAAATTTCCCCTGCATACTCGCGTAGCTCACTTTCTGGCCGGGGGCCATACGGGACATGTGCCTGATCTGCAAAATACAGGGTAGGCTGATGAGGACAAGCTCGATGAATTTCGCGCAAGACTGATAGTCCGCCCACGCCCGAGTCGAACACACCGATCATCTATTTACACGCATCAATAAAGGCTTTAAACAAATTAGCCATATCTGTATCATGCGCCTGCATTTCTTCAGGATGCCACTGCACACCAACGGCAAATCGGTGGCCGGGCAGCTCGATCCCTTCGGCTAGACCGTCAGGGGAAACGGCCGAAACGATTAAATCTTTGCCTAAATCTTTGATGCCCTGATGATGCAGGCTGTTCACCGGCCGTTCTTTTTGCGCACCCATGATCTCTGCCAACCAAGAATCTGGCATGATCTCCACCGTGTGTGGGGTGTGCCCACGATCTGGATGATCAAAATAGGCGTGCTGATCAGCCCCATCCATTTGATCCAAAATATCTTCAAACAAGGTGCCACCCTGGGCCACATTTAAAACTTGGTGGCCGCGACAAATGGCCAGAAATGGTTGATCGTCATCAACCAACTGGCGGGCCAACCCCAGTTCAACCCGATCACGATCTGGGGTAATCCCATAAATTTTGCCGTTTTGATCCCCATCATAATGAATCGGATCTATGTCACCACCACCAGGCAGCACAATACCGTCCATGCGCGAGCATAGCTCTTGAAAGTGATCGTTTTCTAACGTGAGCGGGATCAGAACCGGAATGCCACCGGCCGCTTGGACCGCTTCGGCATAGGGGGGCATGAGGCCGTCTAGCACACGGCCGCGTTCAGACTTGAGTCTGTATGATGTTAAACCGATAAGGGGACGTTTTGACATAGTGTTTTTAGAAATGAAATTTGTTGTTGAAAGCTGAGGCTAGATTTTAAACAACTCTGGTAGAAAACAAAAAGAGGCGATTGTCATGGGAACAATCGCCTCAAAAGAATTTATAGTTGGTTCGGCCCGAAACTGGTCTGCGAAAAAACTAGTAAGTACGTTTTTCGCGAAGACGTGCCGATTTACCTGTACGGTCACGCAAGTAGTAAAGGCGCGAGCGACGTACGTGAGACCGACGATGGATCTCTAGTTTTTCGATACGTGGTGAGTGGGTTAGGAAGGTAAGCTCAACACCGATACCGTTTGCAGCCATACGACGAACGGTAAATTTTTGGTTGACACCGCCGCCCATGATGCGGATTACGGTACCGCGAATCATTTGAACACGCTCGCGACGACCTTCAACTACTCGAACATAAACGGTTACACCGTCTCCAGGAAGTAAATCTGGAACATTTTCATTTTTTTGCGCATCAAACGCTTTTAACAATAAATCTGACATCTTTTAACTCCAGGCAATTTGGACAAATAATGCTTGCCCAATTTTTGACCAGCTACAATTCTGCTGAAACTCTAAAAAGCACACGGCACCAAACTATGGCAGACAATTAACCGCCTAGCTTAGACCAACTTTTTTAGATTGTGAATGTGTTAGGGATTTAAACTTGGTGATCGGGAAAAACCCGAATTTTAAGCGAAAAAAATGACCCGCTCTGCGAGTCGGTTGATGATAATAGCATGATTAGGAAGTGCTTTCAACAAGGAAATGATAAAGATTGCAATGTTGTTGAAAACCGAATTTCTGTTTTTCGCCAAAAAATAGCTAATGTTTGGCTATTGTAACCAATTAGATTTAAAATATCGGCATCAGATTACCCTTTTACTACTGTTACCTTGTACTAATGTACCTTTTTAGCTTTGCAAAGACGATGCTAAATTGAAACTGTTATGCTCACAATACGCCAAGCCCTTGAATTACCCGTTTTTGAAACAACCAAATTAGTCGCGGGAGAGAATGGATTAGAAAAGATTATTCGTTGGGTGCATACAGTTGATGCACCTGACGCGCGTTATGAATATGAACGTGATGGAGTTTTACTGATGACCGGCGGGTTGAGCCTGTCGACGTCTGAAGAATTGCAATCTGAATTGATCCCTCGGCTGCATGAAAAAAAGTTTGCAGGGTTAATTGTGTGTACGGGGCAATATCTTGAAGATGTTCCAGATGTCATGATTCAACAGGGAGACGAGCTTGGCTTTCCTATCATTATTTCTCCGCCAGAGCTGTTGTTTATCAATATTAGTGAACAGCTACTCGAGCCGATTGTGAATCGACAATATGCTCTGCTGCAAAAGTCGAACCTAATCTATAACCAACTGACCGATTTGGTCTTGAAAGGTGGCAACCTGCAAGATTTGTCACGGACGCTTTCGCGGCTGTTGAACCGCTCGGTTGTGATTGAAGATACGTCGTTGCGGGTGATTGCGCATGTGATGATGGAACCGATGGACCGGATGCGGCGCGCCAGTGTCATGCGTGAACGCTCAGCCCCACGTATTTCGGAGCGGTTGTTACGCTCGGGCGTGTATGAAAAGCTGCGGAACGAACTCCGGCCGGTCTCTGTGCCACCCATGGCGGATGTGGGCATGACGTTGCCACGCTTGGTGGTTCCGATTGTGGTTGACCGTGACATTTATGGCTACTTCTGGATTATCGATGATAAAGACGATACGGAATTAGTGCGCATGGCGGCTGTGCATGGGGCAACTGTGGCGGCTTTAATTATGTTCAAAGAGCGGGCTGTAGCGGAAGCGGAAGCATCGCTACGGGGTGACTTTTTTGAACAGCTGCTAGAAGGGGCGCCCGACCTTACTTTGATGCAAGAGCAGGCCCGCCGTTTAAATTTTAATCTTGAAAAAAGCTACCAAGTTATTTTGGTTCACGCGCCGCCAGCTTCGGGTGGCAACGGCCGGCCGCTGATGCGTGATGTGCAGGATTGGTTGCGCAAAATCGGCGATTCACCTTTAACCGTGTGGCACGAAAATCGAGTGGTGATTATTAAGCAGGGGAGCAAGGCGAAAGAAACGGCCGGCCTGATGTATGAAGAGATGAGTCATCCGGCAAGATTGATGCTGATCGGTGTTGGCCGGAGTTTGGCTGGGGCAGATGGCATCGGCCGGAGCTACAACGAAGCGTTAGAGTCGATCCGAATCTCGCAAAAGCTACAAATTCAGCAGGGTGTGCGCCCATTCTCTGATTTAGGGTTGATGCACTGGCTTTATAGCTTGCCTCAGGATGCGATTGATGGGAACGCCTTTATCGACATTATCTATCAACTGGCGGCGCATGATGCACGCAGAAATACAGAGCTTGTTAAAACCCTAGAAGGATTTTTAGATAATGGGGGAAGTTTGGTCGATACGGCGGTGAAGCTCCACATCCACCGAAACACGTTGGTGCATAGGCTAAAACGGATTGAAGAACTGTGTGATCTAGATCTAAAAGATCCTGCCTACCGGATGAATTTGCATGTGGCGGTTAAATTTTTCAGGCTAGATGGGAATCAAATTCCGGCCGGTTTTTCGTAGGCTTAGAGATTGCGTTAACTAAAATCAGGCTTGTCTGGGTAGTCTATGTATTCTTCCCCGTGCTCTTTCAAGAAGTCGGCCAACGGATCATCTGCGTTTTTGTCTACCAAAGACTTACGTGTTTGACCGCCACTGGTTGGGTCTTCGACCAATCCCATATCAAACAGCTCTTCCATTAAACGGGCCGCCCGTGGGTAGCCCACACGCAAGCGACGTTGCAACATAGATGTTGAAATATTGTCATGCTTTTTGGTTAACGCAATGGCACGTTCGAGCAAATCATCTTTTTCTTGCAGGAACTCGTTGCGTTCAATCAACCCATCCCACGGTGCAATGCCCCGCTTTTTAGGCCAGTTCTTCTGCCAAAACTCGACAATCTTTTCGATTTCATTGTCTTCAACCAGGCAACCTTGGATACGTTGTGGGCTATTGGCATCGGCTCCTAAAAAGAGCATGTCACCTTTGCCCAACAAACTTTCAGCCCCCATCGTGTCAATAATAACCCGTGAGTCTGTGCCGGATGCAACTGCAAATGAAGTTCGAGCCGGGAAATTGGCTTTGATTAAGCCGGTTAAAACGTCTGTAGACGGCCGTTGCGTTGCCACAATCAGGTGAATACCGGTGGCACGAGCCATTTGAGCCAAACGGCAAAGCGCGCGTTCAAGCTCAGCACCATACTGCACCATCAAGTCCGCCAACTCGTCGATAAAGGCGACGATGTAAGGCATCTTTTTGGTATCTGGGAACGCTTTGATTTTTTGATTATAGGCGGTGATGTTTCGGGCACCGATGGCGGCTAATTTTTGATACCGATCATCCATTTCGGCCGTTAGCCAGCGCAAAACCCCGATCGACCGCTCGCCCTCTACTTCAACTTTGCCCAGCAGATGGGGCAGGCCGTTAAACCGAATGAGCTCAACCTTTTTAGGGTCGATCATGATCATTTCTAAATCTTCGGGGGTGTTGTTCATGACCAAGCTGGTGATAAGCGCGTTCATAAACACACTTTTACCAGAGCCGGTTTGACCTGCCACTAACATGTGGGGCAGTTTGGTTACATCGATCGAAATCGGTTTACCAGAAACATCTAGGCCGAGACCGGCCCCCATGCTGCTGCGAATGGTGCGGAATTCGTGTGAGTTGATCACATTGCCCAACCGGACAATACTGGTGCTGCTGTTTGGCACTTCGACACCCACAATCCCTTGACCCGGCACAGGGGCTTGGATACGGATGCGAGGTGCGGCCAAAGCTAGGGCTAAGTCTTGCCGAATCGAGGCGATTTTGTTAACCCGTACCCGGGTTTTGCGGATGGTGCCGTCAGGTAATTCTGTTTCAACCAATCTGGGAATAATCGCAAACTGGGTGATTGCGGGGCCGATTAAAACATCGTCAAGCACATCGGCCGCAATATCAAAATCTTCAAGCGTTTTTTGAATGATCTCTTTCTTGCTGTTAATTTCTTTAGGTGAAATCTGCTTGGGTGGGGCCATCGAAAGCAGATCGAGCGGTGGCAAACTTTTCGGCCGTCGTTTTTTAGGCGGGGCCTTTTTCTTTGGTTCAGCTTTTTTCTGGGATGAGTTGAGGCGCAAAGGCATTTGCCGCTTCATATCGTCCATCTTTTTACGGTCGATGGTGGTGCGCGGTTTTTTCGTTTTAGTGGCCCCTACAGTTGCATCTTCATCTTCGACTATTTCCTCAACCTCTTCTGACCATGTTTCCATCGTTTCAGAAAATTCAACCAGCCAGGCTCGAATATCTTCGAGGGTGATTTGCAGAATCAGGAAAATGCTAATGACAGTTAGGAGTAAATAAACGACCCAAGCGGCTGGTCGCCCGAGCAAAAAGATGATCGGTTGTGCCAAAGTGCGGCCGACAACGCCCCCACCTTCACCCGTGGTTGAAAGGGACAGTCCACCGGCCAGTGCCAAATGTGCCAGCGGCATAAGCGCAACCAATAGCATGACCCAGCCAATCGTCTGTCGGCCAGATGGCTCCGGCCGCCATTCAAAGTCGATCCGAAGGGTTGCCATGAAGATGCCGATACCGAACGTGAGTATCGTAACGAGAATCGCCATCTGCCCAAACAGCAAGCGCAAAAAAGAGGTCCAAACCTCTAGGGCGGTGGTGTTTGCCAGCCCGGCCAGCGCGATGCCGCTAATAAAGGAAACGATGGCGATTAAGATACCACCCATTTCACGGCCGTATGGCTTTAGATAATCGATGATAATTTCATCGAACGTTGTCTCGGTGATTTGCGGCCGTTTCTTTTTGGCTGTAGACGATTTACGGCTGCTGCTGGCACTTCTCTTTTTTGTGGTTTTTGTTTTACTGGTGCTCTTGGTGGAGCGACTGGTTCGCTTTGCCATAAGAACAAGTGTACCATAAATTTAGCCGATTTTGGGAGTTTTGTTGTAGTAGGACATCAGAAATTGTAAATGGTAAATTTTGAACGGTGATTGGTAAATGCAGGCTCCAGCGGTTTACCATTCGAAATTAGCCAATCCCTATTTGCAATTCTTTAAGGCGCAGTCGCAGTTAAAACCGCCCGTACGGGAGCGGGATGCCCTTCCACCGTCTTTGTTTGATCGGCCGGATCAAGATAATTCTCTAACGAATGGAACCTCATCCAATCGGTCGGCCGCTGTTCTTGCGTGGTTGTCGAGGTCACATCGAGTAGCTGCACGTTTTTGAACTGGCATTTTCGCAGCCAGCTTTCAAGCGTTAGGGTTGATGGGAGGAACCAGACGTTCCGCATTTGCGCATAGCGCCCCTCCGGCACAAGCACGTCTCCCAATTTTCCATCAATCACAAGCGTTTCTAGCACCAGCTCGCCACCCGGCCGTAGCAAGTCGCGTAAGTGCATTAAATGGTCGATGGGTGATTTGCGATGGTAAAAGACACCCATCGAAAAAACGGTGTCAAACGCACGCAAGCTGGTCGGGAGCTGCTCAATCCCTAAAGGTAAAACCCAATTGTTTTGGTCAGCAATGTAGCGGCGCATGGCAAAAAACTGCATGACAAAAATAAGATACGGATCTATGCCCACCACCTGTTTGGCCCCAGCCCCCAACATGCGCCAGCCGAAATACCCGTTGCCACAGCCCACGTCTAACACACGTCGGCCGGTTAAGGGTTGGATGCCATCTTTCACCCGATCCCATTTCCAGTCTGAACGCCATTCAGTGTCAATATGATGGTCAAACAGATGAAACGGCCCTTTGCGCCATGGGTGCAACTGTTTGAGCTGCTCAACCAATTGGGCGTGTTGCTCGGCCGTTAAATCAGACTCGCGGCCGATAGTGACGCTGTTAACCAGGTCGAGCGTGCTGGGCGTTGCGGTGGGTAAGTTGAGAACGGCCGTGCGCCACTCATCCAGCTTGCCGTGGGCATCAGGGTTTAGGGCGGTGGGTAAAACGGATGCGAGTTCTGATCCCCAAGTTCCCAACTGGGTGTTGGCAATCGAATCAAGAAATTCTGAGTAATAAAAGGGATCAGACATGCAGGGAATGCTATTTGATTGCCAGCAGAGAGCAGAAGTTAAAGGCTTGGAACCAGAGTTCGGCCGATTGGAAGCCTGCGTTCAACAAACGGGCTTGGTGATCTGGAATCGTCTCGGGGATGAGGACGTTCATGATCGCAGTCCGCTTTTGAGCCACTTCAAGGTCGCTATACCCGTTGGCCCGCTTAAAATCATGGTGCAGGTCGATAAACCGCTCGTTTTTGTCTTCATCATCAAACACGATCTTTTCAGAGACAACTAACACGCCGCCCGGATTTAGCCCTGCATAAACCTTTTCGATTAAACGGTCACGATCAGTTGGATCGATAAATTGCAGGGTGAAGTTGAGCACCACCATGCTGGCGTTTTGAATGTTGGCCGTCCGTATGTCACCCAGCATTACGTCCATCGGAATATCAGACTCGTCTGCGGCGATGTTCTGGGTGCATTGCTCCACCATCGCTTCTGAGTTGTCAATGCCAACCATGTGAACCCCATCCTGCTGAATATGACGGCGCATGATGACGCTGGCAGCCCCCAACGAGCAGCCTAAATCGTAGACGCGGCTGTTGGGTTGCACGTAACGGGCCGCGATCAGGCCGATGAGCGGCAGGGTTAGTTCGTATCCCGGCACAGATCGGCCGATCATGTCTTGGAATACTTTGACAACCGCCTCGTCAAATTTAAAAGGGGTTACATCACGTTTTTGGGAGTAGATATTGTCTAGCATCAGTCTTTTTACAGGCGGATTTTGAAATCGAACGGCATGAGCAGTTGTGCGCCTGAAAAACGGGCGCGTACGATTTCTGGCAGGTTGAGCAGCGTTTTGAGCGGCTCGGCCGGATTGGGGTAAGCGGGCGCAAATTCATACGCTTTTTTGTTGTCGTAAATATTAACAACCGGAACAAGAATGTTGGGATCATTCGGCAAATCAGCCAGCTCTTTGGCTTTGCTAATCGCGTCTAAGAAATCCCCGTGGCTGTCAATTAACTTGTGCCCCTGCGCCTGTCGGCCGGTCCACACTCGGCCCAAGCAAATTTCATCCAGCTGGTCATACGGGATATCACGATTTTCAGCGACGAGCCATTTGAACGTTTTGTACACGTCCAAGATCCCTTCCATGATCTTTTTGCGAGACGCATCGGTCATGTCTGGGCTGCCCATGTAATCGGCCGATTCTCCCCGTTTAAATTCATGGTAGTTGATTTTTAACTTGCCCAACAGATTTTTAATAATCGGGAGCGCCGCGACTACCCCGATTGAGCCGGTCACAGTCGCTGGTTGCGTCATGATATGTTTTGCCGGTGCTGAAACATAGTAACCGCCCGACGCCGCTACATCACCCATGTATGCCACAATCGGCACCTTTTTGCCCAGCCGGTCAATTTCCCGGGCGATTAGGTCAGACGATAAGGCGCTGCCACCGGGGGAATTGACGTAGAAAATCAGCGCCCCTAGATTTGGCAATTGCTCCGCCATACGGATATGGCGCACCAGCGTGACATCGCCAGCGTTTTGCCCACCAACGATGGGAATCGGTAATTCTACCGGTGGGTTTTGACTTTCTCCCATGACAATCGGCCCTTCAAGGCTCACAACCGCAATCACCTTTTCCGCATTTACTTTGCGCCACTTGCGCAATATTTTCTTAGATGCGGTTTCCCAATCGGTGATTCGTATCATTTTGTCTGCCGCTTTTTCCTCATCGGTTTGGGGTTCAAACAGCAGATGCTCGATTTCGTCATCGTAAGCCAGCTCATCAATCAGCCCTAACTGTTTGGCTTCTGGGGCTGTGTGCGGCCCGCCGTCTATGATTTTTTGGACTTGTGCTTGGGTTAAACCACGCCCTTCTGCGATCCCGGCCGTTAGCAGATCGTAGTTTTCATCCAATAGCCAATTGACTTGTTCCTGAAATTCAGGGGATGCTTCTGATTTACTCAGCGGGTCGACGGCTGATTTGTAGGGTGAAATTTGGAAATTCTCAAATTCAACTCCAGCTTCTGCCAACGCATCTTTAAAAAACAGGGTCTGGCTATACAAACCGATGACATCGATGCTGGCGGTGGGGGGAACGATGATTTTGTCGGCCGCGCTGGCCAAATAGAGCTGTCCGATCGACATCGATTTTAAGGTGACGATGATCTCTTTGTCGGCCGCTTTGAGCCGCTCAAACCCTTTGCGCAGGCTTTGTAGCCGAGGTAGTCCTACGGCCAAGCCGTCTAACGGAAAAATGACCCCTTTTAGATTTTTGGCATCAATTATTTGGTTTATGCGTGCGTTGTGCGCCTGCATCGAAACCGGCCCTGGACCTTGTTCTAACGGATTGGGGATGAAGCTTTGAAACAAGCTTTTAGGAGCTCCTTCGCGTTCGGGGAAAGGGCCGCTGAGCGGGATGCGGACATAGCCAACTTGTGCTTTTCGTCTGCGAAAGTTATAGAGAGCGATCCGGCCGCGCCCGAGCCGCTGGCCGAGTGCGCGAAATCCCTTGGCGGGCATTTTCAGTAATCGCTTTCCTGTTGATTCTTGTTTTTGATCAGACATAGTTTTTTAGGCAGGGCGGCTAAGGCTGGCTGCCGATCATAACGCCCTTTGGGCTAATTTAAGAGGAGGTCGGTTGCTTGGTTAACTAGGTCAAAGGCGCTGGCTGCACCTTCGGCCGCTTGACTGGTTGTGTTCAGATCAACCAGCGGGCGTAAGCCTAGTTTTTGTAAAATAAAGGTGTGGGCCGGATGGATCGGCCGTTTACCTGCCACAAGGCAAAAGCGCATCGCGGGATTTAAACTGGCGGCCGTATACGCCGCAGCGGCCGAAATAAGCCCATCGATTATAACCGGCACCCGCCCCGCAGCGGCAACGAGCATAAGTCCTGCTAGGGTCGCAATTTCGGCCGAGCCGACACAGCGGATCACATCGATCACGTCGATTTTTTCAGGCGTATTGATGGAAATGGCATGCTCAATCAATTCGATTTGAGCCGCAATACTTAGCCCGCAATCAAATGGATCTTCCTGCGGCATAATCTCGGCAACGGCCGTTTGCCCTAAAACGGCGGCCACTGCGATGGCTGGCAACACGCCCCCCACACTGGTTACAGCTCCGGCCGCCATCAGGTTCATCCCGCGCGAAATTTCGAGCGAGCCGATATTCATCCCAACCATAAATGCGTCGTTGACTTCGGTGATAACCAAGGCCGGGCCGGTTGCCATGTTGGCACACTGTGCCACACGCAAACTTTGGATCGATGGGTCGGTAATCGGCAGCGTCATGCCCACATCTGCCAGGGTTAGGGGGGCTTGGTGTTGGGTAGCTAAGCGATTAATCTCGGCCGTGCCGTCTAATATCGCTTGCATCTGCGTTTTGGTTTCAGCGGGATTGGCTTGTGCATGCCCCGCATCTGCCCCGATTAACACAATGTGTTTGTGGTTTAGCTCAACCCCCAATTCCCCCCGTATCGCCGCGATACGGACGGCTAGCGCTCCGAGCTGCTCGGGCACGTCGGCCGACTGTAGTTTGTCACGGGCTGCTTGTTGAGCAGCAAAATCAACTAAGGGAATATCAGGAATATAGATCATCTAAAGCATTGCTCGGATTGTGTGAGATTGAACTGAGCTAGAAAAATACCACATCTTTTAACGTTTAGACCAAAAATAGAGCAGGTTTTTATTGAACCAAACACCTGTAAGATTCTTGGTAAATGTTCAGGTTGCACTGCCAGATCAGATATAATCGCCCAGATTCAGACCCCACACGTTTAAAATCATATTTGTTTAGACCGATATTTAGATCATGTTGTGTGTCAACCTGTGTTGTCATTTTTGATTTTTAGCTGTCGGTGTAAAAATTTTGTGGCAAAACAAGGAAATAGTATGAGCGATATTCAGGAACTAAAAGATCAATTTGATGGCTATAAGGCTCTCAACCTTAATTTGGCGATGACCCGCGGACAACCGGCCGATTCTAATTTCGATTTGTCGAATGACATGTTTACGATGGTAAGCGGTGAAGATACTGTCACCCCATCTGGTATCGAAATTCGAAATTACCCCGGTGGTGTGGCTGGTTTGCCTGAAGCCCGTGAGTTGTTTGGGGATATGCTGGGCGTTAAGTCAGAAGAGATGTTGTTGGGGACCAATGCTAGCCTGATGATTATGAACCAGGTTTTGACTTGGGCGTTGCTCAAAGGTGTGAATGGCAGCCCGCGTCCATGGATTCAAGACAGCCCTAAATTGATTGTAACTGTTCCGGGGTATGATCGGCATTTCAAGCTGGCTCAGGGATTAGGATACGAGTTGGTGGCTGTTGACATGACCCCCGATGGGCCAAACATGGACCAGGTGGAAAAGCTGGCGGCAGAAGATGCGTCTATCAAAGGGATTTATTTTGTACCTGTGTACAGCAATCCAACTGGTGACTCAATCTCTGACGAAAATGTGCGCCGAATGGTTAGCATGAAAACGGCCGCGCCTGATTTCACTATTTTGGCCGATAATGCATACGCTGTGCATCATCTTGATCAATACGACAAAACTGTGCCGCTTAACTTTGTGCGGGCGGCCGAAGAAGCTGGAAACCCAAATCGTGCTATTTTGTTTGGCTCAACGTCTAAAGTAACCTTTGCCAGCGGTGGTATCGGATTTATGGGAACCAGCGTAGACAATATCGCGTACTTTTCAAAACTATTTGGTTTAACCACGATTGGCCCCAACAAAATCGAGCAATATCGTCATGTCCGTTTCTTCCAAACGATAGACGGTGGTATCGACGGCCATATGGCTGAACATGCGAAAATTATCAAACCGAAATTTGATGTTGTGCATAAAGTTTTGGATCAACATTTGGCAGGTACCGGCTTGGCAACATGGTCACGGCCGAAAGGCGGTTACTTTATTAGCCTGAACACGACAAAACCTGTTGCGAGTCGTGTGGTAGAGCTGGCAAAAGAATTGGGCGTTGCCCTAACACCGGCCGGTGCGACCTATCCGGGTGGCGTTGATCCAAACAATCAAAACATCCGGTTGGCCCCCACACGCCCACCTGTCGAAGAAGTTGAAAAAGCGATGGAAGTTGTGGCGCTGTGTATTAAACTTGCTTCGGCCGACGCATAGATTGCCGGTTTCTTGGCTCAAAGTTGGATGTATAGCAAAACTTAGCGATAATAGGGTGATCTGGAGATATGCTCTCTGGTTCACCCTTTTTTGCTCAAAAAAGTTAAGATAACCAAAGAAAGTACCAGTATCCTAAAACGGGAACTAAAAATTCACGTCTAGAATGTTGTCTGGCTTATTGACCTCACATAAGATTACTCGAAAGCTTTGACCGAGTAAGCCTATCAAGAGGAAATTTAGCCAATAAATTGTGACCTAAAGATAACTTTGTTAAAAAGTGCTTTAAAGCTATTTTGTTTTGCTTTTTGGCACAGGGTCAGTCGTTATTAGCTATCTAAATCTAAAATGATGAAAATCTCTCCGTTTAAACCGGGACAACAAATCGACCAATACACTTTAAGGGAAGAGATCGCATCTGGAGGGATGGGGGAAGTTTGGCTAGCGTTTCAAGAGTCTATGAACCGCTTGGTTGCCATCAAATTTTTACCTGAAGTTGATAAAGAAAATTCAGACACGGTAGCCCGTTTTGACCGAGAGATTCATATGATCTCTCATTTAGAGCACCCGCATATTGTGCCGGTTTATGGATTTGGCGATTATCACGGTAATCCATTTATCATCATGCGGCACATGAATGGGGGAACGCTGCGCGATTATTTCCAAGATGGAAAGCTGAACCTGCGCCGAATTATGGCGGTTGTTGACCAAATTGTGACGGCGATTGATTATGCTCATGAGCAAGGGATCATTCATCGTGATATCAAACCATCTAACATATTTTTAGATGAGCGTGAGAATGCTTATTTGGCAGACTTTGGTCTGGCTAAAACTGTTTCCGGTTCGTATGACCTGACCCGGACAGATGAAGGGATTTCTGGAACGCCTGAATATATGTCACCTGAACAGGTGCGTGGATTAAAGCTAGACGGCCGGACCGATATCTATTCGGTGGGTGTGATTGTCTTCCAACTGATGACTGGCCATCCACCATTTTCTGGGCAAAATCCAATGGATACGGTGCTGAAGCAGATTTCAGATCCGGTCCCTTCAATACGTGCCTATCAGCCTGATCTGCCCCCAGACATTGACCGTGTGTTTAATCGCGTTTTGTCTAAAGATGTTACGGATCGTTACGCAACCGGCCGAGAATTTTTTAATGACTTGGAAAATGTGCTAAACGGATTTGAACCCAGCTGGATACCTGCCAAGGTTTCAGGCGCTGTGGGCACTGTACCGATCACTCAACAGACAAACGGAACTGATGGATCAGATGCAAATACGATTCGCAACATTGATGGGGCCCGTGATCGAGCACAAAACCGAAAAGATGTTGAGCAAGAAGATGCCAAAGAGAACGATTCAACCATCTACGATGATGTTATCGTTCTCCCCACACTATCAAAGCGAGCGCGTCGGATCATATTGGGATCTGTTTTAGCTGCAGCTTTGATTGCTGCCGCTGCTTTTGGCGTTAGTCGCCTGTTGAGCATTCTCAACGACCCACTCATCAATGTTGAAGGATTGCCTGTAACAAATATCGGTTCACCCCGAGATTTGGTTTTGCAAGATGGTGGCGATATATGGGCGATTAGTTCGACAGACGAAGCGATTTATAAATTACGGACTGATTGTGCCGGTGATACAACTCTGTGTGGATCAATTATTGGTCAGTTTAATGGGGGAACACGGCCGCAGTTTATGGCTTTGGCCGGTGACCGGCTTCTTGTCGGCCGTCAGTTTGATCCGGGGCTAATTTCTATTCCGTTTGATGGATCTCCCCCGAGCGAGATTAACTTTGATCAAATTCCGGCTGATGCTGTTGTAGATGGAACTACATTGTGGGTTACCAGCGAACAAGAACTAATTGAATTTACGATGGATGGCACTAAAATTAATAGCTATCAGGCGGGACCCGGAGCTGCATCGCTATACAAAATTAATCGCGGGTTATGGGTCGCCTTGGATGGCAGCAGTTCAATCCGTCGCTTTAATTTAGATACAAAACAGTTTGAGCCTGTGATATCGCTTTCAACAATTAAGGGGCAAGTCGTTTCTTTTGCCGGAGTTGACTCTGATGATCGCTTGTGGGTGGCTTTAAACCGCGATAATTTGTTGATTCAACTCGATGCAACTACGGGCGATATTATTGGTGATGTCAGCACGGGTGATTTGCCTTTAGATATTGAGATTTACGAGGACCTTGTTTTTGTAGTAGCACGTGGATCAAATGAGATCAATGTGTTTAATGCAAAAGAGGGTACATTTTTGAGCTCAATCACATCGATCGATAATCCAAGCTCACTGGTTGTTCAGCCTTGTGGAAGCGATTGTGTAAAACTGTGGATAGCATCAGAAACTGATGATCTTGTGTACGAAGCGATTCTTGATCCTTTGCCATAAGCCGCTACGATTTGGAACCTGAGTTTCCGACGTTTCGTTTTGGGGTCCCAAGCAAAATATGCTTTAATTAAACTATGTCAGAGTTCCCTAAGGTAACCGGGTACAACTTATTGAGCGTGGCGGGCCGAGGCGGTATGAGCACGGTTTATCGCGCTATTCAAGAGGAAACCGGCCGGGAAGTAGCCTTAAAGTTAATCCGTGGGAGCAACCAAGACCAACTAGACCAATTTAGCCGAGAAGGGGAAATCATCGCCTCTTTGGAGCACCCACATATTTTGCCCGTTTATGAATTTGGTTTTTCGGGTGATCAACCTTACTTGGTTATGCGGTTGTTAGATGGGGGTAGTCTGGCTGATTGGGCAACCGCAGAGACCCCGGCTGATCAAGAAAAAATCTTTGAAGTGATCACCCATATTGCTGAGGCACTTGATTTCTCACATGCACGGGGGGTGTTGCACCGTGACGTTAAACCGTCGAACATGCTGTTAGACCAAAGCGGCTTTGTTTACTTGTCAGACTTTGGGATTGCGATGTTTCCGAGCGATGGGGAACGACGCGGATTGGGGAGCGCGGCCTATATTTCGCCAGAACAGGCTCGAGGAGAAGCGCTTGACGGCCGGGCAGATATCTACTCTTTGTCCGTTTCTTTGTACGAGCTGTTGACCGGTCAGAAACCCTATGTTGGCAAAACCCCGGTTGCGGTCATGATTAAGCAAATTAATGATCCGATCCCGGACCCTAGAGAGATAAATCCGAATATTTCGAGGTCTGTGGCTGAGCTGATCCGGATCGGGATGTCTAAAAAGCCAGACAATCGGCCGCAGTCGGCCGGACAGTTTGGGCAGCTGCTAAACTTTGCACGCCGCAATCCTGATGCTTCGGTTCGGCCGTCTACATCAGGGGTGACTATCCCCTTTCATACGATTACTCCGCCCAAGGGCATGTCGACCATTCGGGTCGCAAAACCGGAAGAGGACGCCATTCGAGAGCAAGAGAGTCAGATCGCTCGCTCGAACCGTTGGCTAGTCATCATCTCCGCATCATTTTTGCTTCTTTTTGCGATTGCGACGGTGTTGGTCCTGTGGGTTCTCTATCAAAACCCTGAACTTATTTTGCCGAATCAGCCTTCTCCTGTTGCTATTCAAACAGAAGCGGTTGAAGAAACTCCGACATTTGAAATTTCAATCGATCCAACCATACCGGCGGATGAAGCCTTAATTTTCCAAGATGACTTTGAAGATGATTCAAATGCAAATGATTGTTTAGATGGAATCTGCTTTGTAGACGATGCGCTTCAAATTTCTACAACAGATCAAAACTTAAAACTATGGCCGGTTGAGTTAGACACGCCAATCGCTAATGGAATCATTCGGGCACAATTAATCCCATCAGCACGATCTGACAGCTATCGCGTTGGCTTGGTTTGCCGCCTATACCAGACAGAGGAAGTGACCGGTTTTGTTGGGATTATGATTGAGAAAAATGGGGATTTGCAATCTACGACAGCCTTTAGATTTACAAACGGGGAGAGCGAGATCCTTGATTCAGAAGTTATTGATGCAACTTCAGGGTTAAACATTTCTGACGTGGACCCGGTCGAGTTAGAGCTGCATTGTTTTGGTAGTGACCTAGAGTTGTATATCAACAACTCCATTGTTTTGGCCAGCCGAGATGAGGAAATAACGGCCGGAACCTTTGGCATTATGACGGCGAATGCAACAACCGGATCACATGAGATCCGAGTTGATAATATCGAAATTTTTGACAGCGTCCCTGAAGCAGAATCGGAAAGTTAGCCTACAGCTCCCCTACACTGTTTATAATCTAGCGCCGTTCGATCGCCCCAATATCACAAGCTGCGCCTTGGACTCGACTGTTTCCGGCCTGATCATTCCCTTCGCATCCCTGATTAAATGGCCAGCCATTGTCAATTGCCGCCCCGTCGTTGGCGGGTTCGTGTGTGTTTGTGTCTCCACCGTTGTCCCTCAATCCACTTAATCCTGCTGTAACCCCGATTTGGTTTGTGCTGCCGTCTAGCTCGGTAATGGTGCAGGTGCCTATGGTTGTTCCAATCAATGAATAGAACAGCTTGATCGATCCGTTGCAATTTCCGTTTACATTGCCATCTAAGATCGTGTTAAACAGGGTCGCCGTAGCGGACGAAAGCCCCGAAGGGCCACCGGCCAAAGATGTGTTAAATGCGATGGTTGAATTGTACAGATTGACGATACCGGCCTGATGGTCGATACCGGCCCCACCATTGTCGGATTGGTTAGACGAGATCGTCACATTCCAAGTAGTTAGATCACCTCGTGCCAGAATCGCACCGCCTGCACCACCAGATGTTTGATTGGTGCTGTAGGTAGCGCCTGCGGTTCTAAACTTGCCGCCATCATTAATAAATACAGCACCACCATTGGTTGCACGATTGCTCGAAACGGTTGCCGCATCGATCGATGGCTCTGTGGCTGTGTTGATGTAGGCGGCACCACCATTGGAGGATGCGACATTGCCGGAAATGGTACCGCCGATTACGGCAATGGCTCCTTCTGCACATATGGCGCCACCATTTACAGCCTCGTTGCGGCTAAAGTTTGTTTGATTGACGGAAGCATTGCCACCAAGCGGCACGTAGATCGCACCACCGCAGTTCCCGCTTATATTGGTGTCGTAGATGCCACCGGCCGTATCATTTAATGATCCTGTTGCTGTCAGGGCGATAGCGCCACCTGAACCAGAGGCTCGATTGTTTAGAAACGATACATCTTGGATGGTGAGGTTCCCATTGTTTAGGATGGCCCCACCGTTGCTACCGCCCACATTTCCGTTTTGTAGCGTCAAAGAATTCAGCGTTACATTGGCACCATTCTCGACTGTCATAATGCGGCCGGGCGCGGAGCCAGGAGCACCAGCGGCTTGTAAAACAGTACCGGCCGGGCCTGAAAGCACCACATCACGATTTACATTGATCCCTGATTCTGTATGGGGCGAACTGGTGATAATAATGTTTAAAACAGGAGAGGTTAACGATAAGCCGTTATTGATTGCGGCCTGAATCGTGCGGAACCGAATTCCATCATCACAAACTCCGTTTCCATTCACATCTGAACATGCGCCATCGACATAGGTTGCATCGTTATCCAGAATCTGGATGTTGATGTCGGCCGGATTGATGCCGTTGTAATTCGGGTCTGCGGAGGTTGCTGGGGCCGTTTGGATCGTACACTGATCTACTCCAGCAAAATTGACATCAGGATTGTCAATGATTGAAATGCTAACCGGAACACCAGAACCCCAGTTTGATCCATCGAGAGTAACCTGGCCGCTTGGGATGCACACATTGCCATTTGTGCTTGAAAGAGCGATGGTAACCGGAGCGCTTGGAGGTCCATTTAGCGTAATAGCCGCGCTTGTGTTCCCTGCACTCTCACTCACAGTAATCGAAGTTGGATCAATAATCACATCACCAGATTCATTGTCTTGAATGGTGATTGATACCTGATTTTGTTGCAGTGTCGCATTCACCACGTTGGAAAGATTGAGATTAAAGGTTTCGTTTGTTTCTAAGACCTGATCATCAACGATGCCAATGATGACCGTTTGCTCACCACTTTCAAATGGTTCCCAGACAAGCTGACCGCTGGTGGGCACATAGTCACTGCCCGCTTGAGCGCTTCCATCTACTGTTTGGTAGTCAACTCTTACCTGTTTGCTGTTCGATACTGGCCGCGTAAATATAACAAATGCGGACCCGCCCGATTCATCTACAAAGATGCCTGATACATTGATGACGCTTTCAGTTTCAGGTGTATTTGTGGGGGGGACCGGTTCACCCGGCCGAGGTGTGTTTGTCGGGGGGATCGGAGTGAATGTGCTGGTTGGTGGTAGTGGTGTCTCGCTCGGCGTAGGTGTAGGTGTATTGGTAATTTCGGGGTCTGGTGTATTCGTGAAGGTTGGCGACACATTTGGATCGATGGTCGGGGTATTGGTGCCCAAAACGGGTGGAGGAGATGTGTTGGTTGGTGACGGGACTTCCGTTTCTGTGGGGACCGCTGTGTTCGTAGGAACCGCCGTGGGGGAGTCTGTATCAGGGTTGTCTGTTGGATCAGTATTGCCGCCAGGACCTGATTCAATCGGAACAGTTGTTGGGGTTGACGGTTCAAGAATTGGCGCAATTGGGGTTTCTGTTGGAGTTGGTGTATCGGGGTCAAGGTTTGGCAATGTATCGCCAGGGAAAATTGTTGGAACTAACCCCGCAATTTCGCTTGCGTCACCAATCTCTACTTCTTGCCCTTCGAATGGAAGTTCAAAGGTAAAGCCTTCGCCTGCATCTCTTTCAGACTGTAGGCTAATAATAACGGTGGAAATTTCGATGCGAAATCTATTTGCTGCCCGAGCAATCAGATCTTCATTTAAATCACAAGTTGGAGAACCACCAATCACAAAGACAAGATTGGCTAAGCCTTCAAACCCGGTTTCGCCCAGTTCTTCAACGGCTTCAACGGCCGCTTGAACCATCGCGGCATCCTCTGTTCCGGCGTTTAATGTGTTAACCCCATTAATAACCTGCTCCGAATTTTCAATGCCGGCCGGTACCAAGTTCAACGTATCTTGGCAGCTAGGGGTTCTGGCCCCAGAACCAAAGACATGCACACTTACAACCTCTGATTGTGGTAACCGATTCACAGAATCTTGAACAACTTGGCGTGCAGCTTCCAGCTTGGTTAGGTTCCCAGATGCCATAGAGTCAGCCATTCTTTGAGAGCTGTCGACAATAAATAGTGTGGCGGTTGGCACTTCTTCTTCAGTATTTGAAACGATAATACCGTAGATAAGATAGCCAATTAGCGCGATCAATAAGATTGCTATGACTAGTAAGGTTATGATGAATGATCGGCCTGAAAGTTTCATAAAGATTAAAAGTTGTTTGGCCTGAAAAAGATTTTGTTTTAGCTCTTACCCCATTATATAGCTTTATCTGACGAACAAATCAAGGTCAAGGTGTGAATGAATGGGCACATTTTTGCCCCACAATTTTAGCACGAATAAGTTTCAAAGTACCTTTCGGTCAATTACAAAAGACTCATTTTGGTAAAAAATATCGTGAATTATTCTATTATCCGATGATGATGTATTTTACACAAAGAAATGATCGAAAATATTTTTTGTGTTCATGGCAAATTGTTTGTGAGTCACTCAGCCTTATGCTAATATCTTCATCTTAAGTGAATTCGTGTAAAAAAATTAGCCATCCCCCAAAATAGGGACTTAAACAGATAGCAAGGTAATTATGGATAATGCAGATCAAATTCGGGCGTCAATTTTAGGAGTTTTGATTAAGGATGCTAGAATCCACGCTGGTCGTTCAATTGACGAGAGCGCTCAAGCTTTGGGGCTGTCTTCTGAAGAATTTGCGCAAATCGAAAAAGGTGAAGCTTTTCCAGATATGCCTTTTTTAGAGGCTCTGGCAATGTACTTGCATGTTCCATTTGAGCAGTTCTGGGGCGAACAGACATTGGGCGGATACCCGGTAGGGGATTTCGAAGAGCTGATTGCGAAGCGGCGGGGATCAATTGGAAATCAGATCAAAACACTGAGAGAAAATTCTGGTAAATCTGTTGAAGATTTAGCTAAAGCGATGAAAATTGAAACTGAGGAATTGGTTCAGATTGAATCTGGTGAGACATCTGTTTCAATTTCAATGGCAGAAAAAATCGCACGGGCATTGTCGATTTCAGTGAAAGAGCTGCAAGAAGATGCCAGCGACAATGCGCTTCATTTACACGAACAAGAGCAAAAACTCCTGAGGCAGATTCGAGAGATGCCTGATGAAATGCGCGCATTTGTTGTGAAACCGATTAATCAACCTTATTTGGCTATGGCGATGAAGCTGAGCAATATGGAAGTTAATCGAATGCGGGATTTTGCTGAAGATATTCTAGAAATCACTTTATAACGGTTGAAAATCAAATAAGCAGATTTAACCTAACAAGAGGGGGCCACTCAGTTTCCTACATCAACCCTTTTAAGATTTAGCCAAGACGGTGGGTAAGATTTACGCTTCTCCCCAGCGTTCAGCCACATTTGCACCCAAGAGGGGGGCAAGCCAACCGCAAGGTACAATCATTAAAATGACCCAGCCTATGGGCCCTTGCGACATGTAGATTTCAGGGTTAGCCAGTGGGTTAAAGACGACTATGTCTAGCCCTGTGCCATCTGCTAATTGATTGGCGAGTAACCAACACAGCAAAATCATGGTGCCAGACAAGAACCCCATAATGCCAAATTGATACAAAGAACGTAGACGCATTAAACCGATAAACAACATCATAAGCATCGACCAGAAAATCATATAATTTAGTGACATGGTGCCTCCAATCTGTGTGAGGTCTACTGACCTTTTTGGTAACCTGATAGGTTTATAACGATCTGCAGTTTGAATTAGTTCCGCCAATTTGCTCGAAATAGGCGCTTCTTTCCCGTTTTCACAAGTCTCTCTGTTTAATCAGCATCCAAAATGAATGAATGTTTTTTGCTGTCGGTCTTACCGTATCAAAAAAGGTATAATTGAAATCTACGATTAGAAGATGACAGTTCGTCGATCTGTCAATGAATTTAAGTGGAAGAGTTAAAAGAAGCGTATGAAACGATCCTCGAAATTTCTGTTTTTTGGTTTTGGTTTAGCCTTGGGGCTACAGGCACGGGAGCTTTGGAAACGGTCAGATGATGTTAAAGCTCAGTTTGGCCCTGTTGTGATGGGGTGGTTGGCAAAGGGGGTTTCGGTTGAGGATGTATCGGCCGAATTGGAAGCGAGCGGCAAACGGATAACCCAACAGTTGATTGAGCGGTTGCCATCTGAAAAGAATTACAAGATTTTGAGCCATGTGATTGGCATGGAGCGGTGGGGGCAAAGCCGCCTGCGTGTGGCGCTTGGTCAACCGCTTGTGCTGGATGAGTATGATGGGTACCGGCCGAAGATGGGGCAAAGCTGGAACGAACTTCAAGACGCATTTACTGCAACGCGTGAACAAACCATCTTGCTAGCCGAACAGTTGGCATCTGCCGAACTTGGGGAGACGACAGTGCGACATAACGAATTTGGGGACCTGTCAATATTGCAATGGCTGGTTTATTTACGAACCAACGCCAACACTGAACTCTGGAAGATGAACTAAATGCGGCCGTTAAAAAAAGCACTTCAGGAACATGAATTAATCGTCTTGCGCATCATCGGGGAGTGGTACGAGCTAGACCTAACCGGGCAAAACAAAAAGAAATGTATTGCGACCTTGGTCGCTGAACTGCCTAACCTGGAGATACCACAAGAAATGATGTATTTGCCGCCAGAAGAGGCGGAAGCGATCAAGGCATTGGTACGCAGCGGGGGCAAAATGCCAATTGCCACCTTTACCCGGCAATATGGGGAGATTCGCCAAATGGGGCCAGGCGCTTTAGAACGGGAAGAACCGTGGCTTGATCCTCAATCACATGCAGAAGATTTGTGGTATCGAGGGCTAATTTTTAAAGGCATCGATCGTGAAGACCCTTCTGTTGAATACATGTATATGCCAGACGAGTTCTTTGAAATGTTTGATGTGGCGACTCTGGATAAGCAAGACGGGACCGATGGCGAAGATCTGACTCAAGATGACCCGATTGAGCATGTAGAGGGTCCGGAAAACAACGAATTTGAAGATGTGCCAACGCCGGATGGGTTAGAAAAGAAAAAAACAGATTTAAAGGGGATTGGAAAATCGATTCCGGCCGAATTGCTTGCAGCGCTAGGTAATTCGGAGCAGGCGGAAAGCCCTGAACCCGCAGAGGCTAAACCAAAAGAAAAAGAAAAACCGGCCACCCGCAAAGTTAAAAAAGTAAAGAAAAAAGCGGCCAAGGTAAAACAGCCCCCTAAAAAAGTAGACCTTGATCCCCAAGAAGAAGGAGAGCGGTACGTCAGCGACGAGGACGAGGCTCCACCAGAATTTGACGAAGGGGAAAGTGAAGAGGGGAAGGAAAGCGGTATGCCGCGTGTGGCGCTTGAGGAAAAAGAGCCAGAGCCTGAGCCAGACTGGGCTACCCGGCCGATGGCTACAGACCAATTAGAAATCAGCCGGACTGAAACAGCGCCGAAAGAGCCCAAAGCTACATCGCGCGTTCAGGTGCAAGAGGGGGTTGAGGTACAAAAGCCAGCACCTGTCCCAGCAAAAAGCAGTGCTAAAGCGAAAAGTAGCAGCAAGAGCAAAGCGACTGGGGCTGGTGCAAATGCAACCTTGGCCGAAGCGGATGCGGTTGATGATTTTGTCACGTTGCTGACTTTGGCACAGATGGAGCAGTTAAAAGACGGCCAGACACAGCAGGTTGTGCCGTATCTGCTAAATAAAGACGAGAACCGGCTGAACATGCTGATTGCAATCGGGATAAATCTGTTGTATTTAAAGCGGGTTCCTGATGGATTTAGACCAACCAAGGCGGCCGTAGACTGGTTGCACAAAGGTCGTGAAGAGCAATTGCAGATGCTGGCAACCGGCTGGCTCACCTGTAGCTGGAACGGCTTGCGTCATGTTCCCACGCTCCGGTGTGAGGGGAGCAATTGGACCAACGACCCGAACCTGCCGCGTAAAGCGTTGCTCGACAGCTTGATTTTAGATGAAGAGTGGCACACCTATGCCGATGTGGCCCAGCGGATCAAACGAGAAAATCCAGATTTCCAACGGCCGAACGG
>JAHDEN010000031.1 GCA_020628815.1 Chloroflexota bacterium
CCGCCATCGTGACCGGGCTGTTGGCCCCTGCCAAAATAAAGGGGGTGATGAAGGTAACCTGCCCAGCTCGTGCATAGGTGATTAGTCCACCGAGCATCCGGTCGTCAAAACGGAGCGGGCTGTTAACGTTGATCACGTCTCCCATGACGGGTGAGGGGCCGTGTAAAACCTCATCCCCATACACAATGCGGCACATTTCAAGATTGTCGGCCGTAATGATTCGGCCGTGGGCGGCCTCACTCAAAATTTTGTCTGTAAGTTGGATACCGCTGTTCAGCCGAACTAGATGACGCAGACTGACCGGCACATCATGCGCGGTGACTTGCTCCCATGGCCCGTAGTGGAGCAGGGGGCAAACTTGGGTTAAGCGCAAAAAGTTTTCGTAATCTTCGAGCATCCCTTGACGACGGCCGCGATCTAGGTCGCTGGCGTACACCATCCCGCCGCAGGGGGCAAAGGTCAGATGGTTTCCTCCAATCACCACATTGTGGGCCGGGTTTCTGGCCAGCCAGGTGAATGTGCTGGGTGCGGTTTCTAGCGCTTGTTTAACCAATTCCCGGTCGATCCAAACATGTTCGGTGGAGCGATCCACCTTAGCTCCGGCCGCCTCCCAAATGTCGAGCGCTTCGCCGTCCATAAAATCAACCCCGATATTTTCGAGGATGTTCATCGACGCTTCATGCAGATCATGAATCTGCTGTGGGGACAAAATATGGTACGGGGCCCAGTTGTTTTGGGGTTGTTTAAAAGGCTGTGCTAGAATGCCGCCCGATGGGCGTGCAGGGCGATTTCGGTTTCGGCGTTTTGACATAAAAATAGGTCGTATTAGACCAGTCAGGTTTTTAAAACCTGACTGGTCTTTTGCATAGATTTTTGATCATGAAAAAAAACTTTAAAGCAATTGTAATTGGTTTGGGCGGATTGGGTAGTGCCGCTACCTACTGGCTTTCGCGTCGGTTGGGGTCTGATGTATTGGGGCTGGAGCAGTTTGAAATTGGCCATTTAAATGGTGGATCACAAGATCATTCGCGCATTATTAGGCTGAGCTACCACAACGTAAACTACGTGGAGCTGGCAAAACGGGCTTACACGGCTTGGGATGAGTTGGAGCGGGATGCGGATGAAAAGTTGATCGTCAAAACAGGTGGAATCGACCTCAGCCCGGCCGATGCGACGATCCCTATCTCTGACTATACTGAGAGCATGGACGCGACAGGTGTGCCGTACGAGATGCTCGATGCCAAAGAGGCGATGTATCGCTGGCCGCAGTGGAACTTGACTGATGATATTCAGGTGCTCTACCAAGAGCAGAGCGGAATCGCTCCAGCAGCCAAAGCGATGGCGGCCCACTTGCGTATGGCGCGCGCATACGGAGCTGTTTTAAAGGATAACGTACCGGTAACCGCCATCACACCAATTGGTGACGAAGTGGAAGTGACGGCCGGAGGGGAAACCTATCGCTGTGAGCAGTTGGTCATTGCCTCAGGTGCTTGGACCAACACGGCGCTCGGCTTTTTTGGAGAAGGGATCAATCTTGAAATTACCCAAGAGCAGGTGGCCTATTATGACACCCCGCACGTGGCTGATTTTATGCCGGACCGGTTCCCGATTTGGATTTGGATGACGGAACCCTGCTACTATGGCTTTCCGGTTTATGGGGAAAACGGGCCAAAAGTGAGCCAAGACTGCGGCGGTCACGGTGTAACCCCAGATACCCGCACGTTTGAGCCGAACAAGGCGTATGATGAACGGCTTGATAATTTTGTGAAGCAGTATCTGCCAAAGGCGCACGGCGGCCGAATTTTGACCCGGACCTGTCTGTACACGATGCCGCCGGATCGTGATTTTGTGTTGTCGAAAATCCCCAGCCAGCCCAATGTGCAGGTAGCGGTGGGTGCGGCCCATGCGTTTAAATACTCATCACAGATCGGCCGGATGCTGAGCGAGTTGGCCCTTGATGGCTCAACGCCGCATGATATCAGCCCGTTTGCTTATGATCGGCCGGTGTTATTTGAGGCCGACCCAGAAAAAAGCTACATGATTTAACCCGTTTATGGATCGAGCCGGTGTATGATAGAATCGGCTCGATTCAGTATTTTTATAGAGGTTCGAGGTCACACATCTCATGGTCAAGTAAGTTAAGCCTACATCCCAATCGGTAGACACAAATGAAGCCCAACATCAAAAAAAGTGTTGGGCAAAAATATTTGGATTCTTCAAAATCCAATCTATTTGCCTATAACTTGATCTATTTTTTCAACCACACAACGCAGAATTAATAGCGTCTTTAATCCAGAAAAGGAGCTAAATAATGCTACATTTACGAGCATTCGACTTTAGCGATACAGATTATCAAACCCTCTACGACATCCAAAAAACGATATGGCCAGACACTGGTGTAACGATAGAAGGGATGAAAAGCGGGGACAAACGTTCTCAAGATGAGAAATTTGACTTTCAGCGGCAGATGGCGGAGCTTGACGGCCAGGTCGTAGGCATTGGTCAACGCGGCCGAACCTACTTCAGCGAGACACCAAACCAATACTACATAGCTTTTAGTACGTTGCCTGACTTCCGGAACCAAGGCATAGCGACCACCTTCTTTAACAAGACAGAAGTCGACCTAAAAGAAAACAAGAATGCCGTCAGTATGCTAGCGTATACCCGCGATACACAGCCTCAATCAGTTTCCTTTTTGGAGCACCGAGGGTACGAGGTAATTGAGCGAATCACTAACTCAGAAATCGATCTGTCAGGGTTTGACGTTGAGAAATATGCTCCGCTGCGGCAAAAGCTGGCCGAGCAGGGAATTGAAATCCGGCCGCTGTCTGAGTTGATGGATGATGAGGAAACTTATCTGGCTAAACTTGAAGAATTGTATTGGGTACTGGCAAACGATGAACCTCATGCAGAGCCACCTAAACGGATCACTCCTCAAGAGGTCAAAGAATGGTTCATCGATACCCCGCACTTTTATCCAGAAGGGTGGTTCATCGCGACTGACGGAGACAAGTTTGTCGGGTGGAGTGCTGTGCTCGTGCACAAAGGGGAAGCTGATCGGATGCAGACAGGGATTACGGTAATTGACCGGCCGTATCGTCGTCGGGGTCTGGCGACCGCTATGAAAGTGGCTGGCTTTGAGCATGCCTTGGCGCTGGGTCGGCCGCGTATCCAAACGGAAAATGAGGAGACCAACCCGATGTTAGGTTTGAACAAACGGCTAGGTTTCCGGCCGATTTATCAAGGGCTGGATTTTAAGAAGACTTTAGCTTAGGGTATTCGATTTATAGTGAGTCGGGGGCTTTTTCTCCCGGCTCAACTTCATCCCCCTGTAACTCAAGCATGCGTTGCCCAAATCGTTTGAATTGATCTAGATTGGAGCCATCAGCTCTAATTTCCTGTTCAAAAAATGCAACTACCATATCACCCTGAAAGCTAATGAGTCGGACTGATGACTCATCTGTAACAAAGCTGAATGGTCGGTTGAGCATTAAAAAGTTTGTTGTTTGGTTTGGTGCTCCCCGATAAAAGCACAAATACTCAGAAGCTGATAGCCAATCCGGATAGTTCTTAGTTTCTAACTTAGAGTGAGTAAAGCCGATCATGTGCCTATTCAGTTGAACTTTATTCGAAATAGACTGATGAATTAGAATAAATTGAGGAACAAATTGATATTCAAAAAGGACCCCAACCCCCGTGAGTAGCCGCTCATCAGAATTCTCTAGAGACTGAGATTGAGTATGAAACTGCTTGGACAAATGTTCAAATATTAGGATGCGGCCGGTTTCCCCAAGCTCATGGATAAGATTGATAACCTTGACTTTTGGATCACTTAAAATCTTAAGGGAGTTGGTTATTTTGCGAGAAAGGAGTTTGTCGTCTTCAGAGAATTCAAGATTTTCTTCAGCTGCAAGCAAGTTGATGTCAATCGATCTAAGTTCTTCTTGCTCTTTATTTGTCAGCCAATGATTTGTACTATCAGAGATCAGCGCTCCAATTAAGGCAAAACAAACCAAGCCAAAAACAGCAATCATGATTTTTATAACAAAATCCCCGAAGAATACTAGACTTAATAGCCAAATTGGTACAAGGAATCTTTCGAAAAAAAACCTAAGAAATGATAATAGAATTGGTCGTTTATTATTCAAACTCTTCATCGTTCAAAATCCGAATTTTTGCGGCCGGATCAAGCATTTTAGCCCAAGTTGGGTCCCTTCTCAGTTGGCTCACTTTCATCCCCTTGTAACTCGAGCATACGCAATGCTAATCGCTTGAATTGCATAAAGTTTGAGCCATCTGGTTCTAGGATGCGCTCATAGAAAGCACAGACATAGCTTTTATTGAAGCAGATAATGCGAACTGATGATTCATTGGTTACGAAGCTAAACGGCCGATTCTGCTCTAAAAACTCACTGACTTCATAAGGGTTGGACCCTTGATAAAAACATTTAAATTCTGTTGGGAAAAGCCAGCCTGGAAAGTACGAATCTTCAAGTGAATTGAAAGTTCCGTTTGATCTGGAAAATTCAGAATTTAAAACGTGAATGCGTTGAACAGATTTATGAACTAGGACAAAAGATGGGACAGTTTGAAAGTCGAATTGGACAGACGTAGCAGACATTCTTTTAGACTGGGATTTGATGGAATCATAGTCATGGAGCATAAACCGGCCGTTGGCTTCTTCTCCAATCATAAAATGTTTAAATTTCTGTGGGGGGGATGTTATATGGTCCAAAACGCCCCACATTTCTTTTTCGAATTCGACATTTTCTTCTAAAAAAGGCAACCTTTTATCGGCCGCCAAGAGTTCTAATTCAATCGCTCTTAGTTCTTTTTGCTCTTGATCTGTTATCCACCCATTAAAAAATGCGGATACCTGTTTGTGATGTTCTTTAAAAATGATTGAGATGCCAAATAAAAAAATAATGATGGCAATCATTCTGTTATTTCCTGTTTCTGCAGAAAATAGAAGTGTCACCGAGAAGACAATCAACATTATCGCGTTAAATGTTGGGGGTAACTTTTTAATCTTCATACCTATCAGTCTCTGTTTTGATTGGATGCATCATCCTTCAAAATTCGGATTTCTGCGGCCGGGTCATTTGCCCTAAAATGATCTTTCAGAAGTGCTTTGGCAATCAGCTCATCTAGCCCAAAAAGTTCACGATTATCTGGATATTCAACGGATTCATGTGAAAAATATGCAGCAACGTAGTTTTGATTGATAAACAACTCTAGGAGGCCGGGATGTTGAAAAACTTCAAATAAGCCTGAATGGGTTTTCAAAAACTCATGGGCATCATATATGTGGGTATGAGATTGGTCCGGCCGAAAATTGTAGAAGGCTGAGATTCCTCCCGGCAGAATTGTCTCGGCCCGAGGTAGCGGATCATAAAAACGTTTATGCATCACACCGATACGTTCTGTGGGCACAATTAACAGTCGTGGACAAGACTTTGACTCAAGCATAACAAGTAGCCCTTTACGAGAATTTAGGCCTGCCTCACTCTGACTATCAAAGAAAAACGATTTATAGAGACGATGTTTTTCGATAAGAACATTTTTTGCTTTGACTCGATTATCCAGAGACAAATCCCGTTCTTTGATTAAAAACTCTAACCAAGTATCTCGAGGGCTGAAAGAGACTTTTTCGGCCCCACTTTCTAAGGCCCAGATGGTGTAATCAATGTCCCGTATTCTTCGCTGGGTGCGTAGATAATACGATCCATAGCTAATACCAACAGCAATGACGATAAACGCGACTGCACCTAAAATAATTAATATAAACTGGAAAAGCGGATCCATGGATTAATTCAAATCGATATAAGCCTGCACAAAATAAAGCACCATCAAAACGGCCCAGCCCCAGTAAACAATAAAATCGATCCAGCGGAACCAAGAAAAGCGTAAATTTTCTTCCACGGCCGAATGAATCGACTCAAGGCTGGTTAATTTCCCCTCAATAATTTGCTTCCATTCGTTGAGCGAAAAGCGTTCAAAAATAAGCGTATAAAGCTCAGATGAATACCAATCCCCAATCATTAGTAGCGATTGATCGATTTCTTCAAAATCTAAAAGTAGTTCAAGCCGTTTCTGAACAATTTCACGAATCGTCCTGCTGGCCGACCGTCTGAAAAGCTTTCTGCGTCGGGCGGTTATTTCTGTGCGTATCTGTTGCAACATCTGCTGCAGCTGACGGTCGAGCAAACGATATCGAAACAGTTGAAATTTCCCCACCTTTAATAGATCGATGTCTGACTCAAACTCCCCTTTACCGGTGATGAGAAGTGCACCTGACCAGTCTACTAACGTTAGCTCATCGGTCGAATAACGAACGCGCGATTGGAGCGTTTTATTCGCATCTTTTTGGCTGATGGGTTGTTTGAGCGAACGTAAAAACGACACTAGCTCAACCGCGTTGCGATCAACCAGCTGGTCCGGATCATCCCCATCCTGCTCTTTTAGCAAAATGGTGAATTCTTCAATCAGTTCATCTTCAATTGGAAACTCTTGGTGTAGCTGGTCTTGAATCGCACTATGAATTCTGTTTTTTTGCAGAATAGCTTCTGTGCCTGCCAACTCATCTAATCTGTAACGGCAGTCTGCAACCCAAACTAACTCGTCTAAAACTTGAAGTTTGACCCGCACGGGCGTTCCGGCCGCCGTTAACTCACGATCTCCCCAAGTTGAGCGGACCTCAATCCCCATATCAAAAAAATAGGGGGCATCTTTGGGGGATGAGATTGATGTTGCTGGCCCTACGGTGCCATTGGCCTCATACGGCATGAACAATAAATAACAGATTTCAGATTCCATAGATTTGTTGGTTTGTTAGGTAGTTTGAATGTTGGTTAGGATTGTGAGTCGCTCGTGGCAAGTTCAACCTACTAACCAACCATCCAACCTGCAAACTAAGACGCTTATTTAATCGCCAGCACCCCAAACGTCTGCTCACGCGCTTGCACCCGCTTAAAACCCGCCTGCTGCAACCGACGAATTGTGCCACGGGTAACCGTAGCCCCTGACTTGCTGTTGGGGTTCCCAATGTAGTGGAATAATCTCCCTTTACGGCCGAGTAGCCGGTAGAGTTCTTTATAGAAATCGAGTGAATAAAGCTCACCAGCCATATTAAACATGGGGGGATCATGGGTAATTGAAGAAAACGACCCATCTGGCAATTCTTCGATCACGTCCCACGCATGTCCCACTTTGCGTTCAATGTTCTCTTTTTCAAACAGCCCTTGTGACCACGGGTTGGCCCGGCAAATGTCAACGACGGCCGGATCTAGCTCGATGGTGAGCACCGAGGCGGCCGTGCGTGCGGCCTGAATCGCCGTGTAGCCCAATCCCATGGTGGTGTCTAAAACTCGGCCGGTGGGCGGGCCGCCAAACGCCTTGATTTTCGCCAATGTATCTTGGTGTGGATTGGTATTCACAATCCGATGCATCGTGATCCCAGACACCAGCATAGTCGGGGCAGACAGGGTTGGGAAAAGAGAATAAGAGCGCTGTAGTTCTTCAGAAAAGGTGCTCACTTTCTGAACCTCCCCATCCTCAAAAATTTCAAAAACGCTGTTTTCTTCGGCCGCAATCAT
Organism: Chloroflexota bacterium; assembly: GCA_020628815.1. GTDB lineage: Bacteria > Chloroflexota > Anaerolineae > Promineifilales > Promineifilaceae > WTJY01. The sequence continues at coordinate 7,596 of JAHDEN010000031.1, forward strand.
TTCCAGCTCTTTACGCGGGATCGGTTGCACGTTGGGCAAGGTTAGTCCGTCGGCCGAAAGCTCGACCTGCGTTTGGCTAATGCCCAAATCGAGAGAACATTCAACCGTCTGGGGAAGTGCCCCATCCAATAAAGAAAGAAGTGGCTTGACTTGATAGTGTGATAATACCGGCAACATGCGGCCGATTTTACCTCAACCTGTTGGCTAGCGGGTTGCGATTGGCAAAAATATCGTGTTTTCACCATGAAGCGGAATGTCTGGCGTTCCGCGTGGGATTAATGTGGCCGGTGGCGTTAAGGTTGGCGTTGCTGGCAACGTGCCGGTTGCGGTTGGGGGAAGCGTGCCTGTGGCTGTGGGGCTAACGGTTGCTGTCGCGGTATGAATGACGGTTGGGGATGCGGTCGGGGTATTTGTGGGGAATAATGTGCTGGTAGCCGTTGAGCTAGCGGTCGGGGTAGCGGTTTCGGCCGGGGTGGCTGTCTGGGTCGGGGTACTCGTTTCAGTTGGCGTGTTGGTCGGCGTTGCGGTCATTGTAGGCGTATTTGTTTGGGTCGGTGTGTTGGTCGGTGTTGCCGTATTGGTTGCGGTTGGTGTAATCGTTGGGGTCGCCGTCTCGTAGGCTGGTGGATAAGGGAGTGAATACTGAGGGCAGGTCAACGTGGGTAGGTCGGCCGCATAATCACAGAAATCACCGACAAATATCGCCCAATCCCCAGCAGCAGGTGCGATCCAGCTCAAATTATCCGGATTAAAAGAGCCAAGAACTTCTGTGCCCGTTATCGTGTTTAATGCCAAAAATGGTTCGTTTTGCCCCATGCCGGTTAAATCCATTTGAACAGAAACGCTGTTTTCAGCATAAAAAATATAGTGATCGTCAGAGGGCATTTTGAGGCAGGTTGCATCGGTTAGGCTGTTGCAACGATCTAGATCTTGATGAAAACGACTTGCGAAGTAATCTGTATAGCGCAAGATCTCATCTTTGTTGGGATAGGTGGCTGAGCCTAATTCATCCGTCCCCCCTTCGTTCAAATAGCCCCAGATATTCGCGACGCCACCGGCCATGCCCGAGCGCCATAACCCTTGGCGAACATCATCTAGCGAATAATCTTTTGCATGGTTTGATGCCCGGGTCCGAAAACGATCTTCTGAAAAGGATGGTTTGTTCGGCCGTTGGGTGATCGTTTGCACATACATGTCGTAGTCCGGCCGGTGTTGCTCATAAGCCCCATAATCCATTTGCTCACTAATTTGGGTTAGCTCGTTTTTGTTGATACGTGCGCCCAACAGATGGGGCCAACCCATATGTGCGTGCATGTAACTGTGCCACGTATCTAACTGGCTTTCATTGGTCCACTCAAACAGGTCAAAACCGTATCCCATCGTCCAGCCCGGCACAGGGCCTAAACGGGCCGCAACATACCGCTGTAGCCGTTGATCTGTGGTGCCATTAAACCCAAACTGCTCTGGATTTTGGATCCGCTCGGTGTCTCCCCACATCCAAATATGGACCGTGCCTCCAGCTTCATAAACCTCTGCGATCACCTGCTCCAGCGCCTCAAACGTTTGTATATCCGGGTTCGGATCAGAGCCGGAAATGTCGGCACAGCTTTTTTCATTGATGTCGAACCAGCGGCATAACACCTTAACATGGAAGCCGGTAAAGCCATGATCGACAATAAAGTTATCTATATCTGCCTGTATTTTTGCTGGCTGATTATAGGTGTGTTCCGGATCAGCATACATGACAAACTGCGGCACAAAAGCCTGCCCCGTTTTGGAGCGAACCCAATGGTGCCCATCAGATTCTACAAATCCGAGGTAGTTTGACGCGGTGATTTCGATTGTGCCGGAGTGGCCGTTTAAATCTGCATCGTCACTGGCTGTTGAGTATTCCCAAATGCCAACTTCTTCTCCTGGGAACCGGCCGATCCAGCTATCGCCTCCGTTATAAAACAGCTCGCTTGTGCGGCTTAGATTAGACGTTGTGTGCGTGTAGGTGATTGTGGCTACCAAATCAAACGGGTTGCCTGCCCATACGGTGCTGGTAAACGGAATGTCTAATGGCTTTAACTGCTCGCCCACATAATCAGCCGTGGGGACAGCTGCCGCAGACAGAGAGTTAGTCTCTGCCACCTGCTCAATCTGCACCCGATCAGGTTGCTTCGGCTGCCCATTGACAATCGATAGCCCCAAAGGAATTAGGGCGAGCAACGTCGGTATGATAAAAAGCACAGGTCTAAAATGTTTCATCTTTGGTCACAAATTAATCTGAATGAGGCACAAAGGGTAAATAAATGTTTGTCTCCTGCATGGATGTTGATGGGGGTGTGGCTGCGGTGGCAGGTGTTGCTGTAGCGGTTGGGGCCGGTGTCGAGGTGGCCGGAAGAGGCGTCGGTGTTGGGGGAATTTCCGTAGCTGTGGCCGTTGCCGTAGGAACGGGCGTATTAGTTGGTAAGTCGGTAGGCGTCGCCGTAGGAGGCTCAGCTGTTGCAGTGGGTGTTGGAACTTGCTCGTTGCAAACTGACTCGCTCGACGTTAACGCACAAAAATCTCCAATTGCAATTGCCCAGTCGGAAGTATAAGACGCATTCCAAGTTACAAATGTAGCCTCGAATTCACCTGTAAATAGATTTCCGGTTTTTGTATCTATTGCCATAAACGGCATAGTTGCATTGGCATTTGATAAGTCGATTTCTATCGAGCCGCTGTTTTCTTTGTAATGCAAAAACTGCTGATTAGATGGGCTTTTTAAACAATATCCATTGGATAGGTCATTGCATCGTTCTAGGCTGATGTGATATCGCTCATTGAAGAAATCAGAAAATAACTTTAACTGGGCGCTATTTGGGTATGCGGCCGAGCCGAGGTCGTCGGAGCCCCCATCTTGTAAATACCCCCAAATATTGGCAATACCACCAGACATGCCGGAGCGCCACAGCCCTTGCCGGGTTTCATCAAGGGTGTAATCTTTTGAACGACCTTCGTCTCGTACCCGAAATCGATCTTCAGAAAAGCTAGGTTTGTTGGGCCTTGTCAGAATAGTTTCTACATATTTGTTGTAGTCCGGCCGGTGCTGCTCATAGCCAGAATAGTCCATTCTTTCAGAAAGCTGGTCGAGCTGATTTTTAGAGCTTCGTGCTCCCAGCATGTGGGGCCATCCCATATGGTCATGCATGTAGTCATACCAGCTGTTTAGTTGAGATTCATTGGTCCACTCCCAAAGGTCAAAGCCATAGCCCATAGTCCAGCCAGGCATTGGCCCCAAACGGGCCGCGATATAACGCTGTAACCGACGGTCAACCGTGCCGTTATGCCCCCATTTTTTAGCATTCTGATTTCGCTCATCATCTCCCCAAACCCAAATATGAACAACGCCACCCGCTTTATAGGTTTCTAAAATAATCTGCTCTAACGCCTCGAAAGTGCGTTGATCAGGATTTGGATCAGAAGAATCGATGTACGTGCAGATAGGCGTATAAATATCAAACCAACGACAGTCTACTTTGACATGTAGACCGTTAAACCCATGATCTTCGATAAAAAGAGCGATGTCGGAATCGATTTTTGAGGGGTTGTCGTAGAAGAAGTTTGGATTTGCAGACATCACAAACTGAGGCACAAAAGCTTCTCCACTGCCCGTTCTAATCCACTTGTCGCCCGATGCTTGAACAAACCCCGGATTGTCTGATGAAGCAATATCGATTGTGCCAGATAGGCCGTTTAGATCAGAATCTGAACTAGTAGAGGTGTAGTTCCATAGCCCTGGTAAATCCCCAGCAAATCTTGCTTTCCACTCGTCATTTCCGGCATAAAACATCTCGGTCGTTCGGGTTAGATCAGATGAGGCATGGCTGAATGTGACCGTCGCGATTAAATCATAAGGATTTCCCGACCAACTGGGATTGTTAAACGTTAAGTCCATCGGCTCTAGCTGGTTGCCGGTTGCTTGAATATCGCGTGCTTGGGTAGGGCGTTCGCCAACCGTAAAAAGCAGGATAATGATGATAATTGATGCTGTAAGTGGATAAACAAAGGCTGCTTTCTTTGAGCAGAATTTACTACGAAAACGTGATTGATAGTTTGTTGTCATGAGTGATGGTCTGGTGCTAGCGACGACGGACACAAATCGAAGTTGCCAAGGCTATTTAATTTTCAGAACTTAAAGTAACAGGAGAATGGGGGGACAAAAGAAAATTACTTTACACTCCCAATCGGGGTGATTTTCTTTATCATTTCCCGGCCGGGGCCAAGCTCTTATTAATGCTCCCACCCGACATTTTTTTGTCGCGAAAGCTCAGGCTTTAAAGATCAAAGGGTAGTTTAAGAATGAATGGGTGACTGGTTAGATAGAAACCGGTTATGTTTTCAATTAAATACTTTAAATCTTTCATTTGAACTAAATAGATCTGTCGCTATGCTGTAATTAATTTAGAAATAAAGTCTCCAAAGTTAATGTGTGGTTACTGATATTTTGAAATTCTTGTAAACAGATATTTTTACTGTGAGTTAGGGACGAATAATTTTCATTTGGTACAATCTAGATCAAATTTTTCCGAGGAGAAAACCGATGTCACAGCGCAAACCACGCGGGATGTATTTTGAAGAGTTAGAAGTTGGGACGGAAATTGTTTCTGTCGGCCGGACCATCACAGAAACCGATGTTGTAAATTTTGCGGGGCTGTCAGGGGATTACAACCAAATCCACACCGATCAAACCCACGCAGAAGAGGCCGGTTTTGGCCAACGGGTGGCTCACGGACTATTGGTTCTTTCAGTTGCGTCGGGGCTGGCGGTTCAAACCGGATTCATGGAAGGGACGGTTATGGCGTTCCGGGATTTGGATACAAAATTTAGCGCCCCCGTCTTTTTTGGCGACACAATTTTTGTGACGCTACAGGTAACTGAGTTGAAAGCCTTGGCAAAATTGGGGGGCGGACAGGTTAAATTGAAGGTAACCATCCGAAATCAAAAGAACAAAGCGGTTCAAAAAGGGATTTGGACCATGCTAATCAAAAGCAAACCAAATTAATAATTGACAATTGACGCTTGTTTACTGATAATTTGCATCCACTTGGGGTGGTGGCGGAATTGGCAGACGCAGCGGACTTAATCCGCCGAACTTCGGTTCTTGTGGGTTCGAGTCCCACCCGCCCTACAGGTGATAAAACGGCACGCGCTTGCGGGCCGTTTTTGTTTTATGTTACAAACAGAATTTTGCTCCTTAGATTTTCGAGGTTTGTCGTCGCCATGAGCACGCTAGAACAGCTGTTGACATCATTTTTTGAAAACCGGCCACAGTTGTGCCACTCTGGTACATTAGTCGTGGGGGTGTCGGGCGGCCGTGACTCGCTCAGCCTGCTCCATTGGTTAGCCCATACAGATTTCGTTCAAAGCAAAATTGTTGCCGTCTATGTAGATCATGGGTTGCGTGCCGAAGCTGCGGCCGAGGGTGATCAACTGGCCCAGATGGTCAAAGGGTGGGGCGTTGAGTTTCAAGCTGTAAAAAGCGATCTTACTCCCGAAACATTTTCTGAAAACTCCGGCCGCATGGCACGCTACACCATTTTTGAAACAGTGGCTGAGCAGGTGGATGCACAAGCGATCTGCACTGGCCATCATGCGGGGGATCAGGCGGAGACGGTTCTGCTCCATTTGCTACGAGGGAGCGGTTTAACCGGCCTCACCGGAATCCGGCCGGAAACGGTGCGAAACGGGGTGAACTTGATCCGGCCGATGCTGTTAGCTACATCAGAAATGATTGAGCAATACGCGGTCAAACACCAGCTTGCCCCCCTTGAAGACCCATCCAACACAGACCTACGTTTTGTTCGTAACCGCATTCGGCACGACCTGCTACCCAAACTGGCGGCCGACTACAACCCGCAAATTCACAAAAGTCTGAGCCAAATGGCCCATATTTTGCAGGATGATTGGGACGCACTTGAACAGGCCCATGCGGCTAGCTGGCAAACGGCCGAATTTGAATTTGGGGATGGCTGGTGTGCTATTGGTTTTGATCAGTGGCAAGGGGAAAGTGCCAGCTATCAACGGTATGCACTCCGCCGCCTGTATGCACAGCTGCATCAATCAACCCAAGATTTAACACTTGAAAATCTAGAGTCAGCTAGGGCAGGTTTGCTGGCTAAAAAGATCGATAAAAAATATCAGCTTTCAGGCACAATTGTGGTTCAATTTGTGTATGGGATGTTGGTTGCCATGCAGCCGCACTCTGTCGATTTGTTTGGCGCTCCGCAGGTGGATAACCATGAAATCGAATTTGACCCGTTTGAAGAGCAGAGTTTGAGGCTCGCAAACGGCCGATGGCAGGTCAAAGTCCAACCGATAGACGCAGCTGCGGCCGAAGTTGATGCGTGTAAAAGTCACCCGTGGTCCGCATTTCTAAGCCTTCCGGCCGGAGAAAAACTGACTCTGCGTGGGCGGCGGCCAGGTGAAAAATTTCAACCCTTGGGGATGGCGGGCCAAGTATCCCTAAAAAAATTAATGATAGACCGGAAGATTCCGGCCATGTTGCGCAACCAATGGCCCCTTGTTGCAGATACCAATGGGGTGCTGTGGGTTGCAGGCCATCGATTGGCTCAGCGTGCAGCAATTACACCGCAGACTGCCCATGCGGTTAAACTTACTTTTACTCAAGGAACCGGCCTCTAGACCAACAACACCGTTCTGCGGCCGGCCTTTTTAAACTAACGATTCAAGCTTTCGTTTTATGGAATCATTAGTCAAACTATGAACAAATTTATCGCTATCGAAGGGGTAATTGGTGTGGGGAAAACCACCCTTGCCCGCTTGCTTAAAGATTATTTCAACGCATCGGTTCTTCTCGAGGTTTTTGAAGAAAACCCGTTTCTGGCTGACTTTTATTCAGATCGAGAAAGATATGCGTTTCAGACTCAGCTATTTTTCTTGCTGAGCCGATATCAGCAGCAAAATCAGGCTGTGCCCAATGCATTGGCGAAAGGCAATCTGCTGTCAGATTATACATTTGCGAAAGATGAGCTATTTGCTTGGCTTAATTTAAAAGATGATGAATTGGCGATGTACGGCCGGGTCCATTCGGCTCTGGGTGAGAAAATTCGTCGGCCGGATCTGCTTGTTTATCTGACTGCGGATCACAATGTGGTCATGCAGCGAATTGCGCTTAGGGATCGGCCGTATGAACGAGATATGGATCCCAACTACATCAAGCAACTGGCGGCCGGATATGAAGAATGGCTGTCTAATTTGTCTGAGCAAGGTGAAATGCCGGTCCTAAAAATCGATGTTTCAGAGCTAGACTTTATTTCAAACCCTGACGACGTGTTGGTTGCCGCCCGCCAAATCGAAGCGGCCTTGGCACGGGTTGCTCCGACAGATCACAGTTCTGAACCTGACAAACCGCTTTCAATCTCCCACACGCTGCTGCCCCAGACCGGCACGTTAGCCAGCTATCAAAAGTTTCACCGCTTTTTAGATTCTGAAAAACAATTTGATCCAGATGTCTTTTACAATTATATTTTACTAGTAGAAGAGATGGGTGAACTGGCCCGTGACTTTACCAAAGTATGGACGCGCCAAAATAGTTTGATGCGTGAAGGCATGGCGGCCGATCAGGCCCGAGCCGAGGCGATGCGCGAAAAACAGCCGGAGATCGGCGGTGAATTAGCAGATATCTTGGCCTATGTTTTAAAATTAGCCAATTATATGGAAATCGACTTAGAGCAAGCATATGTTTCGAAGATGATGAAAAACATCAATCGTCAATGGGATTTTGAATAGAACTTTTACCGAGTTATTTTGTCTCACGGCCCGAGCCCAGACATATTTACTAGGCTATCTGTTTGATTTACCCTTAAAACCCTGCTCTACCCTTTATAACGAGGCTGAGCGGCCGCTGGTGTAAATCTTAAGTCCCAGTAAGAAAGGGTGCTAAAGTGTAAACAAGATGACTTGATCATATACCATATTTTTATCCTATCAGCCGATAAGGTGTGATATGTTATACTGATTGCTGGATAGCTGTAAGCCATGCTGAAAGGCGACCTTTTTAAGCCGTTTAGCGACAAACTTTATCCATTTAAACTTTATGGTTGGAACGCAAACTTCCGATTTGCAAAAAAAATCAGATAGCCGTCGCCTACGCGTTTTATTCAGAGTTAGCTCTGTTTTAAATCAAGTCACGGCTGGGCTCGATCTGGAGCGGATCTTGCCCGAAGTTTTGCGTACCTGTGTGGCAGCCTTGCAAACAGATACCGGGAGCCTGTTTGTCCTGAATCACGACTACCAATTAAATCATGCCCACATGCTCGATCGGGAGCAAGGGTTTGTCTCGGCCGAGCGACAGTATCTTGATGATATTATGCGGACCGGGCTGGCGGCCAAAGTGGTTAACACGGGCGAACCGATCTTGATATCTGACACCAATTCAGACGAACGTTGGCTGTCAGAAGGGCCAAAAGCTGGGGTAAGCATGTCGGCCATCTGTATTCCGTTAAAGGCATACGGTCGGGTGATGGGGACTATTACATTAACAAAAATGGGAGTCGATCAATTTGATGAGCAGGATTTAAGCCTCATGCTTGTAATCTCTGATCAAATTTCAACCTCAATTTCAAACGCACAGCTTTATAGCGAGAGCCAAAGACAAGCTGAATCTCTATCAGTCTTGGTTAACGCCGCCTCACAAATTTCAGCTTCGCTGGATGTGGGACATGTGATTCAACATGTTGCTGAACACATTGTTAAGCTCATCAATATTGAAACCTGTGCCCTGTTGGAACTTGATCCAAACGCCAAAGAATTAGTCGGCCAAACGATGTTTATGCGTGATGACCAGGCGATTATGATGCCCAAGCAGGATCTATTGCGTATCAACAATGCGGCCCTGATTCAAGATGTTTTAGAAAACCCACGCTTTGTACAGATGAATATCGACAATCCGGATCTTGAACGGCCGGAGCTCTATCTGCTTCAGCGGTTAGGGTTGTCATCGATGTTGATCATGCCGCTCATGGCACCTTCTGGTGTTATCGGTATCGCGTTGCTGATGGATCGTGCTTCTGCCCGTGTGTTCAACAACCAAGAGATTTCAATTATTCGCACGCTGTGCAATCAAGCGGCCGTTTCGATTCAAAATGCACGGTCATACGAAGAGACTCAGCGACAGCTGAACGTGACCCGCTTGCTGAATGAAGCCAGTAAAGTCATCAACTCGTCGCTTGACCTTGAACAAATTATGCAGGCACTGCTTGAACAAATGAACTCGTTCTTGCAGGCGGAAGCGTTGTCTATCGCGTTGGTTGATAGCATTACGGGTGAGCTGGTTTACACCGTAGCTGAGGGTGTTGGTAGCGATAAAATTATCGGGCTACGCATGCCGAGTAACGATGGGGTAGCTGGCTGGGTTGTTGAAAATGGCAAACCGGCGATGGTAAATGATACCGACAGTGATCCCCGCTTTATGACGGCCGGTGATAAACGGACCGGCTACCATACTCAAGCGATGATTGTGGCTCCTCTGCTCGTTAAAGGGCAGGCGCTCGGCACGATTCAAGCCATCAACCCGACCATGCGGCCCAACTTTACGGCCGAGGATTTGAACTTGCTGGTGAACCTAGCAAATTTGGCGAGTTCGGCCGTTGGGAACGCCCAGCAATACACACGCACCCAAAAAGCAGAGTCACGGTATATCGGGCTGTTCCAAGACAGTATCGACCCGATTATTTTGACCGATCGGCGTGGACACGTGATTGAAGGCAATAGTCGTGCCTGTGAACTGTTTGGATTTAAACGAGAAGTGATGCTGGCCAAACACATCAATGATCTACATACGGTTGATACCGGTGTGCAGGGTGAACGTCAGTTTAAACCGATTAAAACGCGCCAGATCAAAATGTTCACAAGTGAAATTGTGAGCGAAGATACCGGCAAGAAAACGGTGGTTGAAGTGTATGCTAAGCGTCTGTTTGTGAACTCAGAAGATCGTTTGCAAGACCGCCAAGTGCTACAGTGGATTTACCACGATATTTCAGAAACGATTGAACTACAGAACATGCGCGAAGATCTGACCGCCATGCTGTTCCATGATCTAAATGCGCCGCTGGCCAATATTATCGCCAGCCTTGAGCTTGTGTCAGAGGACTTGCCTGAAAACACCAACTCGGCCGTGATCAATATGGTTGATGTAGCGGTACGCTCTAGCCAGCGTTTGCGTCGTTTGATTCGCTCGTTGCTGGATATTAACCGTTTGGAGGCTGGGCATACGCTCCAAAATCAGAGCTTCTCCTCTATCTCTCGTTTGATAGATGATGCTGAGCAGTCGCTAAAAGCGTCGTTTGACCGGAGAAATGTACGCTTGGCCCGCAAGCTGCCGGTCTTTATCCCCGATATTTACATCGACTCAGATATGATCCGGCGGGTGATTATTAATCTGCTAGACAATGGCCTGAAATACAGCTCGGACGGCCATTTGATGACGATTAGCGTGACAGAAGATGCTGAAACAGACTGTCTAACACTCTCGATCCAAGATCAAGGGCCCGGTATTCCCGAAGAGTTTAGGGAAGTTATTTTTGATAAGTTTCGCAGAATTAAAGATGGCAGCGGTCGGAAAGGTGTTGGCTTGGGGCTAGCCTTCTGCCGTTTGGCGGTTGAAGCCCATGGGGGAACGATTTGGGTTGATCAGCCCGATAATTCTGGGGCAAGGTTTAATTTCAAGTTGCCCATCATGCCTGCCCGTTAATTTGGTCGGCCTACTGACGAACGGAGACTATATACCTATCTCAACTTAAAAGTCGTTCCTTCAAAGCTGAAAAGAAAACGGGTGCGGTCAAAAAGCGTGGGCAAAGTTGGATTAGAACGAATCTATCATTGTTTATTGCCGATTGTGCGTTGCCCATTGCCCATTAAAAAGTCGCTCTGCTTACCGGGCAAATTGGGTGCATTTAACGGCAGCGAGTTGGCTTGGCGGGTTTGTTTTTAGCAAAAGTGGCTATCTGCCGGAAATGGGCAATAAACAACGGAGAATGGGCAATGGGCAACAAACCTTCCCCACAACTTTTGACCGCAACCGTTTTCTTTTCACTCCTTAACAAGTGCGATTTTAGCGAGTACAATTTGAGCCTATGTCTGAACGTCTTTATTATTCTGATTCCTACACAACCCAATTTGAAGCAACTGTAATCGAGCGCCTTGAACATGACGGAAAACCGGCCGTGGTGCTTGATCGATCATTTTTTTACCCTACATCTGGTGGGCAGCCGCATGACTTGGGCCGCTTGGGCTCTGCATCTGTGCTGGATGTGACGGTGCGAAAATCAGATGGAGCAGTGGTACACGTGTTGGATTCAGCCGAGATGCCGGACAGCGTGAGCGGTCAAATCGATTGGAGCAGACGCTTTGACCATATGCAGCACCATTGTGGGCAACACATTTTGTCACGCGCGTTTATTGATGCGGCAGATGCTCCGACGATGAGCTTTCACATGGGGACAGATGGGTGCACGATCGACATAGATGCGACGGAATTGTCGGCCGAAAAGATTGCGGCGGTAGAGACTTTAGCCAACCAGATTGTGCAGGAGAATCGGCCGGTTGATACCCGCCAAGTAACGCTTGAAGAGGCCCAATCCCTGCCGATACGCAAGCTGCCCCCGTTGGCCGAAGGTGAATTGGTGCGCTTGGTAGATGTAACCGGGTTTGATTTAACTGCGTGTGGTGGGACCCATCCTGCCAGAACGGGTGAGATTGGCTTAATAAAAGTGACCCGCTTAGAGCGGCGCAAAAAAATGCTGCGGGTTTCATTTTTATGTGGATCGCGAGCTATTCAAGATTATGACCATAAGTTAAAAGTGATTCATGATCTAACCCGTCAGCTTTCTACCGGTGCTGATAACTTAGTTGGATCGATTGAGAAAATGCAGGAAGAAACCAGGCTTATGAGCCGAGATTTGCGTTTGTTACGCAAAGAAAAGATGGTGGCTTTGGCGCAAAATCTACAAGAAGGTTTCGAACCGATGGGAAATCTGTCTGTTTTAACCCACTTGTTTTCGAATGGAGAGTCGGTTGACGAGCTAAGAACAGTGGGTACTGAATTGTGCGAAAAAGAGAACCGAATCGTTTTGATTGGCTCTTCGGGAGAACGGGCGATGCTGTTTTTCCGCTCTTCGGCCGGTGATGATTACCATATGGGAAATCTGTTGCGCGGGGTTCTCGAGAAGATCGGATCAACCTCTGGCGGCGGCCGAGCGGACCAAGCACAAGGGGGCGGGCAACCGGCAAATGATCAAAACGTTTTGGATGCTTTACGCGCTGCCAAAGCAAATCTTGCGAAATAACTTACGATTTATTGTCATTTTCTTGTTTCGTTTACGTTTTTTTTTGTTTAATGGGGTTTGATAGGGTTTGGGTAGTTGTCTGGAGTGAGGTAAAATGAACTGGTCTTAAAGATTAATTTATTAGCCCTCAATAATTTAGGTGCAAGCATGAATACAGATACAGAAGTTTCGAAACGGTTTCTCACGTCGGTCCCATTTTTTACAAACTTAAATCCGACAGAAGTGGATGAACTTGCCCGCCGACTTATCCCTCGTCGGTTCCAAACAGGGAGCACCGTTTTTCACTTGGGTGATCCGGGTGGATTGCTCTACATCATTCTCAGTGGAAAAATTAAAATTTCACACTCTACCCCAGAAGGGCAAGAAGCTTTGCTCGCGATTATGGGGCAAGGTGACTTTTTTGGAGAGCTAGCTTTGCTGGATGACTCTCCGCGTTCAGCAACGGCCGAAGCGATCGCTCCGACGGAGACCCTAACGCTACACCGCGATGACTTCATGCGGTTTATCGATGATCATCCCGCGTTTTCACGCCACGTGTTGACCAGCCTTGCACGTCGGGTGCGCCACATGAATGCGCAAATCAGCGACATCTTTTTCCTAGATTTGCCCGGCCGGTTAGCCCGCACGCTCATCAACTTGTCTGAGCAACATGGTCGCCAAACACCTGAAGGGTTACAGATCGAAATCGCATTGACCCAGACCGACCTCGCTGAAATGACCGGTGCAACCCGGGTTAGTATCAACAAGGCACTCGGCCGTTTCCGCCGTCAGGGGTGGGTAAAAGTGAAAGGGCGCAAATTCACGATTGTTGATCGTGACTCGCTCGAAAACTTGATTGAACTCGCAGGCGGTTAGATTTATCTAACGTCGTTTTTAGTGAGATAGTTTTGACTCCGTTTTTTCAGTCTGCGCTCACCATTCTAAAAAAAGATTTGCGGCTTGAACGCAAAACAGGACAGACCATCAGTGTGATGGTCTTTTTTTCTTTGGCGGCCGTTGTAACCTTTAATCTTGCTTTGCGGGGGGACCTGAGCGCGGCACGTAACGTGTCTGGGGGGCTGATTTGGGTGATTATCTTGCTAGCGAGCACGCTGGGCTTAAATCGATCATTTGCGGCCGAACGTGAGAACAATAGTTTAGATGGGCTGCTGATGGCCCCCGTGAGCCGACAAGCGATCTACCTGGGCAAATTTGGCTCTGTTATGATCTTTTCAATCGGGTTGGAGCTTGTACTCGCCTTTTTGTTTTTCATCTTTTTCAATCGGCCGTTTATGTCTCCCTTTGTGCTGGCTATTTTGCTGTTGGGGACAATTGGGCTGGTTGCGGCCGGTGTTTTGGTCACCGCGATGACCATCCAGACCCAAGCCCGTGATGTGTTGTTGCCCGTGCTCTTGCTCCCTCTGGCCCTGCCTGCGGTGCTGGCGGCCGGCTCAGTGACCGCCACACTGACCGCTCCAATCGATTGGGTTTGGGCCGATATTTCTTATGCGGTGGGTATCGTTATTTTTTATGATGTCCTGATGTTTTTAGCCGGATTGCTTACATTTCCGTTTATTGTTGAAAGTTAGCCTGCAGCTATTCCTCTCAACCCTAATTCTATAAAAGCCTAATCGAACCAACCCAAGGGCTGCCCCTTTTATCTGGGATCGTCTATTTAAGCTCCGAAAAATCATTTCGGGATATCTTGGATCTGTGCGCCTAAGGTAATGGAGCAGGAGTTTTTTCCCACAATTTTGGCTCGCGAAAATCATGTTCGGGACCTATGTCATAATGCAAAAAAGGCAGTCCTACCTTACTCTCGTCATGTAGAGAAATGAATCATAGGTGATGTTGAGCACAAAGGAACTTAGGACTTTGAAACCTCGCCTAGACAAGCAGAGAAGCTGTAAACAAATTAAGAGGTCAAGATGGTTCTCATGGGCGTTGCCGAGATTGCGTAAAGGCTTGTTAGGACTACATCAATTTAAATGCAAAAAATCGCTATTCTTCACTATGCAGCCCCTCCGGTTATTGGCGGGGTGGAAAGCGTTATAGAGCACCACACACGATTGCTGTCACAAGCGGGGCACGAGGTGCGGATTGTTGCCGGACGAGGGGACGCTGATTTATTAGGGCCAGGCTACTACCATTTTCCACTAGCTGGTTCACAACATCCTGCAATTATCGCAATGAAGCGGTCGTTAGATGCAGGCAATGTGCCGGAATATTTTGAGCAGCTGGTTCAAAAGATTGCGGCCCAAATGTCAGAAGCTTTTCAAGGGATCGATCTTATTTTTGCACACAATGTTTGTTCGTTGCATAAAAATCTGCCGCTGACGGCCGCGTTGAAACAGTATTGTGCCCAACCTGGAGCACCCAAACTTGTAATTTGGCATCATGATTTTGCTTGGTACTCAGATCGTTATCAATCAGAGCTGTATGCGGGATATCCGTGGAACCTGTTGCGGGAAGATTGGCCTGATGTAGATCCGACCCATGTGGTTGTGTCTGAAATGCGGCGGCAAGAATTTGCAGAGTTGTTTAACTGCTCACCTCAAAAAGCTCAAATCATTCCTTCTGGCTTAGATGTTCAGAACTTCATGAACTTGAATGAGCGGTCGGCCATGTTGTTTGCCCGCCTGAGCCTGCTAAAAAGCGATCCATTTTTGCTTTTGCCGGTGCGAATTACCCGACGCAAAAATATTGAATTGGCGATTCGAGTGTTAGGCGAATTGCGGGCTTATTTCCCAACGCCACAGCTGGTGGTGACCGGCCCGCCGGGACCACATAATCGTGATAATCAAAATTATTTTAGAGAACTTCTAGATCTACGTGATGAGGTGGGGCTTGACCCGGCCGCAAACGGTGGGATCGGAATTCACTTTTTGGCGGAGATGTTTGATGGGTATTTGCCCATGGCACAAATCCGCGATTTCTTTCGGATGGCAGACGGCATTTTGTTCCCCAGTTTTGAAGAGGGGTTTGGGATACCGATGATTGAAGCTGGCATGGCAGGGATTCCGATTTTCGCCAGTGATATTACGCCGCTGAAAGCGATTGGGCAGCAGCAGGCCACTTGGTTTGCACCGGATGGGCATCCGGCCGAAATTGCGCTGCAAATAAAAGAAAGACTAACTAACGATCCCGTTTTTATTTTAAAAAAGCGGGTACGACAGAATTTTATATGGGAAGGGGTTTTTGAGAAGCATATCTCGCCCCTGTTGGAGTTTTAGGCATGCAAACAAAGCACACCAAAGAAGAACGTTCTGAAACGGAAAAAACCGTTTTGATCCCGCTGTTACCCAATAGCGATGCAGAAGATATGATCGGTTTGGCGAAAGCGCTGGCTGCGAGTCGGCCGGTGTTGGTCGTTGGATTTGTCCCGATCACACCGGGGCAATCACTGTCTGTGGGCACTGTCAAAGCTCGGGTGATGCGCACCGTGATTGAGCCGATTCAGCACCCTAACGTGCGTGTATTGGCTGGAATACGGGTTACTGATTCACCTTGGGATGAGATTCGAACCATCATTGCAGACGAGCAGGTTGACTTGCTGATGCTAAATTACCCAAATGATTTGGCCGGTTTAGAGCTAACCGCTTCAGAGCTGCTGTCTCATCCTCCGTGTGATGTTGCTTTGGCTCGCGGACCATTCCCCGAAAAACTATCAAAATTGATTGTGCCGATTAATGGTGGCCCCCATTCAGAAAGGGCTTTGGACATGGGGCTGGCGCTCGGCGTGCCACACAAGGGCAAAGTGACCTCGTTGCGCTTAGATTCTGAAGCGAAGGAGACGGATCAGACCAAGCGAGAGTTTGAACCGGTTAACAATTTGCTCAATCAATTGCCACAGATCGAGCAGGCTCGGGCACATCAAAATAATCAGGCTGAAGCGATTATAGAATCGGCCATTGATAACGATGTGATTATTTTGGGGACGGCCCAACGGCCGACCGCTGCCACCGACTCTTTTGGTGCGGTGCCAGACTTTATTTTGAGCAATGCCAAGTGCGGCGTTATTGCGGTAAAAACACGGCAGCTTGAACTGGTTGAAGACAGTAAACGGTCAGATCTCTCGAAAAAAGTTGACCGCTGGTTTGCTCAGAACACGTTCCATGCTGAAGAGTTTGAACAGTTTGAACAGCTTGTCGCTCTGAAAAAAGCCTCGGGGCTGACGGTGAGTGTAGCTCTACCAACGCTGGATGAGTCAGAAACGATCCGTACGATTTTGGAGCAAACCCAAACGTTGCTCATGGAAAAGTATCCCCTGATTGATGAGCTAGTCGTGGTAGACTCAAACTCTAGCGATAATACGCGTGAGATCGCGCGGGAATTTGGGATACCCGTTTATGTACACCAAGAGCTTTTGCCACGTTATGGGCAACGTCAGGGCAAAGGCGAAGCGCTCTGGAAAAGTTTGTATGTAACCACGGGTGACATTTTGCTGTGGTGCGATACAGATATTAAAAACTTTCATCCCCGATTTATTTATGGATTGATGGGACCGCTGCTTAAGTATCCGGAAATTCAATTTGTGAAGGGGTTTTATCAACGGCCGCTGAACGTGGGTAAGAAGAAATCACCCGGCGGCGGCCGTGTGACAGAGCTAACGGCTCGGCCGTTGCTCAATATGTTTTATCCGCAGTTGGGCGGCATTATTCAGCCACTAGCTGGGGAATATGGCGGCCGTCGTGAACTGCTTGAACAGCTGGCATTTACCTCTGGCTATGGGGTTGAAACGTCCCTGTTGATCGATTCGCTTGAAAAAGTTGGGTTAGAAGGGTTGGCGCAGGTCGATTTAATCGAACGGGTGCATCACAACCAATCGCTTGAAAATTTAAGCCGGATGGCGTTTGCCGTTAGCCAAACTATCGTTAGGCGGATGGCACAGAACGAGCTTGGCGATGTTCATCATTCGATGCGACGACTGCATCATGAACAGGATGAGTTATCCTTATTAAACGAAGATTTGGCTGAATCTGACCGGCCGCCGATGAAATCCGTGCCTGAATATCGGGATCGATATTTGGTGCCAGAACGACCTTTAACCGGTGTAAAACCATCTAATTTGCTAAAAGGAACGCTTAAGGATCCGAATGAAGTATTCTTAGTGCCGGGAACGCTGGCTTCCAAGTCGTAGGTAGCGCGACAGCAAACGACAACTGATAACCCATTAGATAATTTGTTTCTTTGTGTGCCACAGAGCGGGCTGGCCGATTAAGGTCAGCCTGCTCTTTTTTATTAAATTTGCACGGGTCTACGCCACCGGAGCTGAAAGTCGTCCGAAGAACGAAATTGTAACCCGGCGGCGTAGACCCCTACGGCAGAATTTTAATCTGCTGAATAATTACGCTCTTTTTTGATTATCATGACGACTCTATATTTGATTCGCCACGGACAAACCCAGTGGAATCTTGAGGGAAAATATACCGGCCAGTCGGATATTCCGTTAAATGAGACCGGCCGGGCTCAAGCCAAAGCGGCCGGGTTAAACCCTAGTTTTCCGCCACCAGACGCCATCTTTTCATCAGATTTGATACGTGCGGTTGAGACGGCTGAGCTAGTTGCGGCCGGGTGGGGGTATGTGGGTAAAATCGAGATCGACTCACGCCTGCGCGAAATAAATCAGGGGGTATGGGAAGGAATGCATTTTGATGAGATTAAAGCTCGATTTGCCGAAGAATTTGCGGCCCGTGAGGCAAACCCGCTAGACGTAGCTGCACCGGGTGGCGAAACGGTGGGTGAGGTAAAAGCGCGGGTTGTGGCGGCGATTGATGAGATTTGCGGCCGGTATCCCCATGGGAAAATCGGGATTGTGGCCCACGGCTTGGCGCTGGCGATTGTGCGCGCTTGGCTCGCGGGTCATCCGATTCAGGATGTGTGGTCTTTGATCCCACCCAATGCGCAGATTATCAAAATCGAACGAAAAAGAGAGCAAATTTAGCAGATAGCATAAGGGACCTATGACTGAAAGTGGATTCAAAAAAACAGCCCGATTGCCTAAACTGGATTTTAAATAAACTTATTTGAGCGGGCTTTAAGATTAGCCGCTTGATGTGACAGTACGGGGAACCGATGCGTTTTTAGGGATTCTAATACCCCATCTGTCAACAAAATTTATTGCCGATTGCATGAAGGGTTTTGCATCCTGTTGCGTAATCGCAAAGTGAGAATAATGACGATGGAATATGATCCTATGCGCCGATCTTTGAATATTGGATTTGTGTCAACCCGATTTGCTGGAACGGATGGGGTTTCGCTTGAAACAAGTAAGTGGGCCGAAGTGCTGGAGTCTATTGGACACCACTGTTTTTATTTTAGCGGCCTGTCTGACCGGCCGGATGAAATTTCGTACGTGGTGCCGGAGGCTTATTATCGACATCCCGATGTGGAATATCGCCATTTAAGCTTTTTTGGCAAAGGGTCGCGCTCGGCCGAAGATACGGAATGGGTTCATGATTGGCGGGTGACGTTTAAACGCCATCTGTATGAGTTTGTTGATCGTTTTGAGCTAGATATTCTCATCCCTGAAAATATTATGGCGATTCCGCTGCAGGTACCACTTGCGCTGGCAATCACCGAGCTAATTGCTGAAACGGGGATTCCGACGATCGCCCATCATCACGATTTTGCGTGGGAGCGTAAACGGTTTTTGGTAAATGGGATCGAAGATTTCTTGGCGGCCGCGTTTCCACCAGACCTGCCATCGATTCAACATGTTGTGATTAATTCGCAAGGGCAGTCGGCATTGGCCCGCCGCCGTGGGGTGTCGTCCGTCGTTATTCCGAACGTGATGAACTACGAGCAAGAGCCACCGGGCATTGATGAGTATTCGGCCGATTTGCGCCAAACGTTGGGGATCAGTGCAGATGACATCTTTATTTTGCAACCGACCCGGGTGGTGCAACGCAAAGGGATTGAGCATGCGATTGAGCTGGTTCAGCGGCTGGATCAAGATGCGATCTTGGTTATTTCCCATGCGTCTGGGGATGAGGGGGATGAATATGAACGGCGGCTGCTTGAATATGCCAATCTGCTTAATGTACGCACGTTGTTTTGCGATGAGCATTTTGACGAATACAGACGTATCGAACCGGACGGCCGTAAAATTTATAGCTTAAATGATGCGTATCCACATGCTGACTTGGTCACTTATCCATCGGTTTTTGAAGGATTTGGGAACGCCTTTTTAGAAGCGGTCTATTTTAAAAAACCGATTGTGGTCAATAATTATTCGATCTATGCGACCGATATCCGGCCGTTAGGGTTTAAGGTTGTTGAGTTTGATGATTTTGTGACTGAAGACACGGTGCGCCAAACTGAAGAAGTGTTGGCGAACCCAAGTTTGGTTCATGAAATGGTAGATACAAATTACCAATTGGCACTGCAATATTTTTCATATCGTGTGCTGTGGCGTAAATTGGATATTTTGATTGCCAATATTGTGGGGACCCGACCGGCGTTTGCGATGGATTGAGTTGCGTTTTGCCGCAAATATTCAGTAGCTTGAATCCATCGTTTAAAACGCATTACGTATTACGTATTACGTATCGGTTGACTTCACTTTCAACTGATACGCAATACGCACCACGTCGAAATGAATCAAGAATGAAGAACGGTAAACGCTGAGTAAGGTAGCCTGCAAAATTGCCCCAAATGTCTGCATAGGGTACTCTCACAAAATAAAATTTTGAGATGCAGGAACCCTTTGAATGAGACCCAATAAAGTTAAACAAATTTGGAAAGACGGCGGCTCAGTCGTCAATGGTTGGCTACATATACCCAGCTCATGGTCGGCCGAAGTGATGGCCCACAGCGGTTTTGATAGCTTGGTGGTTGATCTGCAGCACGGCATGATGCACTTTGAGTCGGCCGTGCCAATGTTTCAGGCGATCTCGACCACAGACACCGTGCCGATGGCGCGCATCCCTTGGAACGAGCCAGGCATTGCGGGAAAACTGCTAGACGCGGGGGCGTATGGCATCATCTGCCCGATGGTCAACACGCAAAGTGAGTGCGAAGCGTTTGTGGGGGCGATGCGCTATCACCCAGACGGGTATCGCAGCCGTGGCCCTACCCGCGCCCGTGTGTATGGGGGCAGTGATTATGCAGAACGTGCCAACCAAGAAATTATCGCGATGGCGATGATTGAAACAAAAACGGCCGTGGATAATATTGAATCGATTGTGAGCGTGCCCCATTTAGATGCGATCTATGTTGGCCCAGGCGACTTAAGCTTAACGTTGGGTTGTGAAAAAGTAGGGGTTGATATTGACGAGCCGATTTACAATGAAGCGTTAGATACGATTTTAGCCGCCTGCGAAAAAGCGGGCGTTGTGGCCGGGATTCACACCGCTGATCCGGCGTACGCCAATCGCATTATTGAAAAAGGGTTTCGATTTGTGACGCTCAGTAGTGATACAGGGATGCTGGGTGGCAAAGCCCGGTCGATGATTGCTGAGCTGAACGGGTTGAGCGATGAAACGGAAGCCTCGGTTTATTAATTCAGATATTCGATCCCAGAAGCTGTGTTGGATCATGGTGAACGTGTCATACCCGCATACACAGGAATGACGGTTCCTATGGAAAGAGCTTGACCAATTTCCGGGATACTATACTAAAAGCAAGAGCAAAAAATAAAAATGGAAATTAACCCTAACGATTTAGCTGTAAAAAATGTATACAAGTTGTTGACTGGTTCAGTCATCCCCCGGCCGATTGGCTGGATTTCAACCATTAGCAAAGATGGTGTGCATAATTTAGCCCCTTACTCATTTTCGAACGCCTTGAGTGCAGATCCACCTACTGTCATGTTTAGCGGCGGCCGGCCGGAAGGCAACAACAAAGATACGGTCCAAAATGTGTTGGATACTGAGGAATTTGTCTACAACATCGTTCCCTATAGCTTGGCTGCAGAGATGAATATTTCGGCCGCAACAACACCACCGGATGTGGACGAGTTTGTGGAATCTCGTTTGACTGCCGGTGAGTCGGTGATGGTTAAAGCGCCAAGGGTGCTGGAGTCTCCGATTAGTTTTGAATGCAAGCTGTCTGGAACGTATCAGATACCGGGTGCGAAAGGTGGGGGATCGATGGTGATTTTCGGCCGGATTGTGTACATGCACATTGCTGATGAAGTAATGTTGCCCGATCATAAAATTGATCCTGTGGCGCTTGATCCGATCGGCCGCTTATCTGGCCCCTCTTACTCAAAAGTCCGCGATCTGTTTCACATCGAACGGCCGAACTGGAGCAAAGACGTCGATCCAATCAAAAAATAGCGGGGATCTTCAGATCGTTGGTAGATAACTTCAGTTTTGGACAAGAATCAAGACGCAAGTTGTCTTCCAAAAGAACGGTGTCATCGGGCCTTTAGGCCTTAACACCGTTCTAGTTGATTTCAAGTTAGATATTGGGGCTCAAATAAGTTGTAAAGACTATGTTTAGACGTTCCGAGCTTAAGCAAAACTCAGATTAGATAGAAAAAGGTGGAAATAAAAAAAGGGTACCTCGCTGTGACGAGATACCCTTAATCAAATGGGAGTCAGATCCCAGTTATAAACTTACCGTAGTGAAGGTGGTAGTAAAACGGTGTCGATCACATGGATTTTACCGTTTGAAGCTAAGATGTCGGCCGTGGTAACTCGAGAGTTATCGTTCAGGTAAATGTCGTTTTGGAAAACTTTGATGTTTACGCTGTCGCCGCTCAATGTGGTTGCGCTGCTTAGGGTCGCAGCAATATCAGAGCCTACGTCCCCAGCTACAACGTGGTAGAGCAAAACTTCTTTTAGCAATTCTGGGTTAGCCAACAAGCTGTTTAGTGTGGCTGCTGGTAATTTAGCAAATGCTGCATCGGTTGGAGCAAATACGGTGATGAAGCCGCTCTCATC
The DNA here is from genome assembly GCA_020628815.1 of Chloroflexota bacterium. Lineage (GTDB taxonomy): Bacteria > Chloroflexota > Anaerolineae > Promineifilales > Promineifilaceae > WTJY01. The sequence goes on from JAHDEN010000031.1 coordinate 29,797, forward strand.
TGCCAATGCTGGAACCAATCCCGCTACTTGAGCTGCTGTTACGAGGGTGTCGAAGCTGCCATTGCCGCTAGCGATTTCTGCGATGTTTGGCAGATCAGCACGAGCGCTGGTGGTTGAGTCTGAGCTTGTTGCTGCGGCCGATGTGGCTGCTGCTGCCACGGAAGGTGGAATCAACACGGTGTCGATCACGTGGATTTTACCGTTTGAAGCCAAGATGTCGGCCGAGGTAACTTTTGAATTGTCGTTTAGGAAGATGTTGCCTTCGAAGTTTTTGATGTGAACACGCTCACCGTTCAGGGTGTCTGCACCGCTTAGGGTTGCAGCGATATCAGAACCAACGTCGCCAGCTACAACGTGGTAGAGCAAAACGCTTGTTAGCAGATCTTTATCAGCCAAAACTGCGTTTAGCGTGGCTGCTGGTAATTTAGCAAATGCCGCATCGGTTGGAGCAAAGACGGTGATGAAACCGCTTTCGTCAGCTAGTGCTGGAACCAATCCTGCTTGGCTAGCTGCTGAAACGAGAGTGCTGAAAGCATCGTTGCCGCTTGCGATTTCTGCGATGTTTGGCAGGTCTGCACGGGCTGAGTCTGATGAGCTGTCACTGCTTACGGCAACTGCTGATGCGGCCGATGCTGCTGCAACGGAGGGTGGAATCAATACGGTGTCGATTACATGGATTTTACCGTTTGAAGCCAAGATGTCGGCCGAGGTAACTTTTGAGTTGTCGTTTAAGAAGATGTCCCCTTCAAAAACTTTAATGTTAACGCGTTCGCCGTTTAGCGTATCTGCACCACTTAGGGTTGCAGCGATATCAGATCCAACGTCGCCAGCTACAACGTGGTAGAGCAATACGCTGGTTAACAGATCTTTGTCAGCCAATACGGCATTTAGAGTTGCTGGGGGAAGTTTTGCAAAGGCTGCGTCTGTCGGTGCAAATACGGTCAACATTTGATCGTTTGAGTTAACTGCATCTACAAGACCTGCCTGGCTGAGGGCTGATACAAGCGTATCAAATGAGTCGTTGCTGCTAGCGATCCCTGCGATGGTTGGGAGCTCGTCACGTGAGGCATTTACGACGAGCGTCGTTGGAATGGCTGCGATGAGTAGCAGCGCTACTGCGAAAATTAGGGTTTTAAATTTAGTCATGATATTTGTCTCTCCAATTCCTTTTGGTTGGTGAAAATTGCAATGTTTAAGACAGCCACAGTCAGCAATGAGGTGGAAGTGTAGGGCTATCGATTTGCTTTTTTTGATTAGAATTAAGAATCGGTTGATTCTTGTTTGATAGCGGATGACCCTTTTACATCTGGCCAGACTTGCAAAAGGTTCGTCCGCTTTATGTACAGGTATTACGGCGCGAATTTGAGCTTGTACCTATCAATTTTGAAATTTGTCCATAAATTGTACAGATTGGTGCAGGTTTCCCTCTGGTAGAGGCTTGATATTAGATTTGTGTATACGGAGAAAAACAACTAAAAACCGAGGTAATTCAGCCCCCACAAAACAGACATCCCTAGAATAATGGTCAGAAATAAGTTGCGGGTGGTCCAGGCAATCACGATGGCGATTAAGCCAGCGATGATGCGTGCATTGCCTAGCGAAAGATCGGCCGATCCGTTGCGGATAATAATGGCGGGGGTGATGAGTGCGAACAGGACGGCCGGTGGTGCGTAGGTTAGGATTTTTTGCACGACGGGGGGTAAGTCATAGCGGCCGGCTGCCACAATGAAAGATATGCGCAGCCCGTAGGTGACGGCCGCTGTAAGCACAATCATGAGGATAAGATTCGACTGACTCATGTCTGTTCACCTCTTTGAGCTGGATCGGAATGAAACCAGATCTCTTCGAAATAACCCGCCAGCATGCCAATAACAGCGGCCACAACCAGACCGAGGTTGAGCGGCATATCGGCCGCCGCGATCGATAAAAATCCACTAACCACAGCGGCCGTAAGCGATGCCAAACTGCGAATGTTGGGGACAACCATGGCGATCAGCATGAGAGGAACCGCAAAATCGAGCTCCCAGCTGGCGGGAATGCGGGTGCCAAACCAGGCCCCTAGAGAGGTCGATATGATCCAGATGACCCCGAGTGGTGCCGCGCTCCCCATGTAATACCATTTCATACGGTCGAGGGGGAGATCCGGCTCTTCTTCGTAGCGGGCCCAGGTAAAGGCATAGGCTTGATCGGTTAACACGTGGCACATCAGTAGTTTCCAACGTAGGTTTAGATTTTTGAAACGCTCGGCTAGGGCGGCGCTGTACATCATCATGCGAAGATTGACGACAAGTACGGTGAGCACAATGATTGGTAGACCTGCCCCATCACCAATGAGCTGCATGGCGGCGAGCTGGGCGGTGCCTGCATAGACCAAGGCGGAATTCAGCACGGCCGTACTGGGCCAAAAGCCGATATCAACGGCGACTACCCCCATGAGCATGCCGAAGGGGATGGCGGCCGGGAGGACCGGCATGAGCTTTTTAAACCCCAGCATGAATTCATCACGAGATTCTTTGTTCATGCTCGTATTATCAGTTATTGGTTTTGAAAATGCTCACACGTTTACGCTTTTGTTCCCGAGGAGTGAACTCCTCGGCTAAGATAAAAAGCATGATAAATCATGCTAGTGCGTTTAACAGCAGATCGATATCTTCATCGTTGTTGTAAACCGAAACGCCGATGCGGATGCCGCGCACATGCTCCCGTTCCCCTTTGTCATTTTTAAAATACCAGTTGCGGAAGGAGACAACCTGTTGTCCAAATGCTTTGTCTAGTTTTGCCTGAGCATCATTGATATCCCCTTTTGGCAAAAAGCTAACGATGGACGATCGGGTGCCGAGAGGTGTGATCGGCCGGAAGCCGAGCGGAAGCAGCTCCGCTTGCAAACGATCAATCATCGGTTGGGCATGGGCTCGGATCGCATCAACCCCGATATCGGTCATGTATTTCAGGCCGGTGCCAGCGATAATGCCGGGCAAAAACCCCATCGAACTGGTCCCTTCATAAATGGTGCCTCCGCCATGTAGCTCAAAGGTAAAGTCTTTTTCAGTTTTGACCTGACGCAGCCCGTAGCGCGTTTGCTTCACCACTTCCTCTTGCAGATCACGCCGCACGTACAAAAAGCCAAACCCAGGTTCACCCATCAACCATTTATAAGAGCTGGCCGATGCGAAATCAATCCCCATCGCCTGTACGTCGATTGGGGAGTTGCCTGCCCCCTGAATAATGTCTGCATACAGCCAAGCGCCGTTTGCATGGGCCAACTCACTAATCGCTTGCACATCGGCCACAAAGCCGTTGATTTGTGACACAAGGGCGATTGAAACGAGCTGGGTGTCTTTGTCGATATAAGGGGCATAGTCGGCCGCCGTAGTTTGCCAATCTTTGGCTTCCACAATGCGTAGCTCGATCAGCCCATGATCTTGCAGGGTGGTGTACAGATACTTTGATGCTTCAAAATGGAGATCGTCAATCACGACGTTGCCACCCCGTTTGGCCAGATCAAGTCCGGCCAGCACGATGTTTTCCCCTTCGGTGGTGCTTTGCACAAAAGCGATTTCATCGGCCGAGGCGTTGATGAGGTTGGCAAAACGCGCTTTGGTTTCAGCTTGTAGCTCGGCCGTAAAGCCAAATTTGTATCCGCTAGACGCTTGGCTTTTTGATTGGGTGTAGGTTTCAATCGCTTTGATTGAGTGGACGTTAAGCGGGCTATATTCTGCTGCGGCCAGCCAAGTTTTGCGTGCCGCTAGGGGGAAGTCTTGGCGTATTTTTGAAAAATCTGGTTTTACCATGTTGTGTTTATAGTCAGACCAGTCAGGTTTTAAAAACCTGACTGGTCTTTTAGATTCTATTGCCCAAAGCGTTGATGATCGCCGCTTAAGTAAGCCTCTTCTTCAGGGGTAGACGGTCGGCCTAAAACCTCGTTCCGATGGGGAAACCGGCCGAACTGCTCGATAATGGCACGATGTTTTGTGGACGCTTCTAAATAATTTGTCACTTTTTTGTCGGGGTCCGGTAGATAAGGTTCAAGCGTTTCACGGAATTTCTCGACGCACAGGTTTTGCATCTCTAAATCTTCAGCATGTTCAAGCGGCATATACATAAACACCCGTTGAATCGGTTCCAGCTCCAGGTCGTGGCCCTGCTCAATGCCATCGAGCGTGAGCTGTAGCGCTTGGTGATCGTGCGCAAACGCTTCGGCCGATTTGCGGTAGATGTTGCGTGTAAACTGATCAAGCAAAATGATGTGTGCCAGCCGCCCTTCGGCCGTGTTGGTCCAGTTTTCAAGCTCCCCGTTGCCCGCTTGTACAACCAACTCCCCAAACCGTTCCCGAATATTCTGGTCGATCCCTTCCCCTCCGGCCCACCATAGCCAGTTCATGTCGTCGGCCGGGAACCCGTCTTTGATTTCACCAAACCAAAATCGCAATATTTCCTCTATTTTTTCTGCCTGTTGATCCATTCTTTGTCCTCTTATTCGCTTGTGTTTATCCCATCCGGTGCAGTTGCAGGGCGGCCAGTCGCCCAATTTCGTTTGATGATTTGGCCGCAGCGCCGCATCCGGCCGTGGCGACCATCACTTTGCCATCTACAATCGGCTCAATCAGCGGGACATCTCCCTCTTTACGATTGGTGACCACGCAGGTTTTAACGTGGATCGATTCTGCATTTAGCCCCGGAATAATCCGTCGTAATTCGTGTTCTAACGCTTTGGCTTCGATCGCGCTCCCATCTGTGTGGAACCATTTGTTTAACTCGGCCGCGCTTTGTGGATAGCGCATATCAAACAGCGATCCGCCTAATTTGATGTATGTGTTCCCATCTGGGTATTTGATGGGAGGCAGCATATAAATGCCTTCAATGTCGGGATTGTTGGCCCCCTCATACCAAATGATGGTTGGCATGGTTTTGAGCCGCTCTGCTTCGGCCGCGTTGATTTTGGCTAGCACAATGGTGCGGGGTGTGGGTAATAATCCCAAGTCAGCCCCGGTCAAGAATTCGGTCCAGGCCCCGGCCGCAACCAGCACCTGTTTGGCCTGTATTGTTTGCCCGCCGTCCGTTTTCAAAGTCACGCCGTTGCCACTACTGTCGAGCTCAACCACAGTCTCACGCACAATGTCAGCACCTTGCTGTTCGCAGATTTTAACCTGTGCGGCCACCAGCGAACGTGGATTGATGTACCCAGACCCCCCCGTCTCGTGTAGCACCATCAGGCCGGGATCAAACCAAAATTCAGGATTTTCTTTGCAATAGGCGTCGCTGGTCATTTTGACATAGCTGGTGCCTAAGTGCAGGGCGTTGCGCTCCGCTTTGTTTAAAGCACTATTGGGATCGGTTGAATCATAGCCGACCTGAATGCCTCCACTGCGATGATGGAATGTAATGCCACTTTTTTCTTCAATTTCGGGGTAGGCTGCAATTGATCGAGTGGCCCACAGTGCCCATGCAAGTGATCCGTCTAGACAACGGGTGATCCGCCCTTGATCGTAGTGGGCGGCAAAAACGCCTTCATGTGCGCTCCATTCCCCTTCAGGCTCGTCTGGCCCGATTAAGGCAACCTCATCTGACCATTGGCTTAAATAGCGCGCGGCCGCTGAGCCGATCATTCCTTTCCCAATCACTGCATATTCGACCATGATCACCTTCTTTGTTTGTTCAAGTTGAACTGATTCTATCAGAAGGGTTTAGAGTGCGAAAACAGAAGTTGAATCAATTAGAAATTTGCCTTTAGCCAATTAGCTTCTTCATCTTTCCATCCACCAAAAATCCAATCTGGGGCGATGGCTTCTGTGATGTTAAGCGAGGTTTTGTCAGACCAGATCTGGATCGTTTTTGCGCCTACATCGATTGCATTTTGAAAGCTGCTGCCTGTTTTAAGCGCATGGGCGGTGCCTATACCGATCCCCACTATCAATTTGGTTTTCCCTGCAACCAAAATTGTAGAAGGGCCATATAGATATACTCGTCCCTGCGGCAACTGTTGACCAAGGGCTTGTAAACGCTCAGCAATATCGGGATGCGTCATCCCCGGCCGATGTTTGCGCATTTCTAAGTAGGCAAGGGCGGCTTGGTTTGCTGGGGTATCAAGCTTGTTTTGGGCGATTGATTTGTACATTCTTTATTAGATGTGTTTGTGGAATAGGAAAAACGAAACTTACCTGTAGTAAAGAGATTGTTCATAAGCGGCAATCATTTTATGAGCCATCCTTAATTCAAACTGCTCCAACTCTTGAGTAATTAGAGTTTCTGAATCCCGATCAATTTCAAACTTTGGCGCTGAAAAGTCATGATGTTTTAATACTTTAATGCGAAAGTTTATTGGAGGGTGAGTTGAATCCAATCTAACAGGCTCTTGATCATTTGCGTAATCCATGATCTCCTCTGGAGGCAAATCTCGCATCTTTTTCATTTCTAGAAAAAGGTTATCAGCCTCTAAATCATTGAGTGAATATCTTCTAACTAGACCTTGTATTTTTTGTTGGAGATGTAATTTTTGGAGGAGGGAAATCATTGCGCTTTGACCTGCAACAGTAGCTGCCAAAATATCTGCGAAATACTCAGCCCGCTGCATGTCTCTGTATAGTAAAAAGCTGAGCAAAAATTCAGCACCATACGCCAGCTTGGCGGCTAAAAACATAATCAGATTAAAGGGGATAGCAAGTATGCCTGTAAGCCCAGCACTTGAATCCCAAATTTGATCAGGGTGCAACATGTAGTGATATTCCGAGAGCGAATGGATGGCTGATCCAATAAAAAAGCCTCGTGTAGAGTCACCATTGATGCTATGAGCCATCTCATGAGCCAAGAGCGCAACTTTTTCCTGACCCGTTAGGACTGACCAGAGGGGTAACCCGACGAGGACAAAATGCTTAGATGGTATCCCCTGCTGTTTGTACCCGGCATTAAAGGCACTGTTAATTTGAAATCCGGCTGGATTGGGTGCATTCAACGCGTTACAAATTTTCGCCATTAAATTGTTGAGTTCGGCAAGCTCTGTAGCTGGAATGAAACTTCCTTTCATCTTGTTTCGTCTCGGCCGGAGCACCCAAGCAACTCCGAGGAGAACCAGTCCTGCAAAGATAAGGAATATGCTAGAAAAGCCGCGAAAAATCAGAAGGATTCCTGCTACTGCAATAAAGAAAGTTAGGCTGTGAATGAGTGTTGCAAAGGCAAATGCAAGACCTTTTGAAACGGTCATTTGGGGTTGAAAGCTTGCATTGTTCTTCAAATCTTCAAAAAGAGTTAAGGCTTGCTGTTCACCCAGTATCTGTAGAATTTCGTCAAATAAGTTTTGTTTAGCCATTCTAACTTTTTAAATTAATCAGAGTTTAACGGTCGGCCGAAGGTGATCATATTTCCATCAGGATCAAGCACCGTGAAGTCACGCATCATAAACGGCTCGTCCAGCGGTTCACGCATAATGTTGGCCCCGTTGGCTTTGACCTGTGCGAAATAATCATCTACCTCATCGCAGAAAATATAGACAGAACCTTTGCCGACCCGTTCGGCCAACACGTCTCCGGCCGTGATATGGATGAGCGCTTTCCCATGTTTAATTCCAGCATAGTGCCCCATCTCAAAATCAAAATCGAGTTCAAACCCTAAAATGTCAATGTAGTAGCTTTTTGCTTGTGTCAGATCGCTGACGGAAAAAACGGAAGCTTGTGAATCTGTTTTCATACCTGAATGATGAGCCAGACGGCCCGATTGCGCGTCTGGGATTTAATCTTTTTCGGCGAGAGCCTTCAATGCTTCGTTCATCGAATTAAGCATCGGTGGAACCCCTTCCTTCATCTTTCCCCACATCATTGTAGCCATGAGGCCACTAAATGTTTCTGAATGGACCAAGTGGGTGCCTGAATCGATTTCAGTTAATTTTAGGATTTTGTCGTTGCTAAACAAAAAAGCTGCCCCCATTTTCGCATTCCAGCGGAAAGAATCTGGCCGATTCATTTCTGTGATGACCGGGCTATAGGATTGGGCATCGCCGCCGTCTTTGCCCGCCATGGTCATGTGTAACGCTTGCCCCAAAGCGGCCGAGCCACCCGCTTTATTGACAATCGGGTTCCACTCGGCCCATTTATCAAAGTCGATCAGAATGTCCCAGACTTTGGCTTTGGGGGCGTTAATGTTGATTTCAGTGCGTACCTCGCGCATGCTTTCTCCTTGGTGCTGGTGCAGCTTAGTTTGATTAGGACTACGCTGACAATGATACCCTAAAAGCTATTCTGGGGAGTTGCACCATCGGAGGGTATTTATTTAGCCACCTTCTGCTGTGGCTTTTAAGGCCTCGTTCATTGTGTTCAGCATTTGTGCCACATCATCTTTCATCTGCTCAAACATTTCAGTTGCACGTTCTCCATTAAAGGTTTCTGTGTGGACTAAATGGGTGCCAGAATCAGTTGAGGTCAGCTGCAATATTTTGTCGTTGCTAAACGACTCCGCTGATCCGACAACAACGTTCCAACGGAATAAGTCCGGCCGAACATAATCAGCGATAATTGGGCTGTTGGATGGGCCATCGCTGCCATCTGGATTGGCTAGGGTGATGTTTACACGTTCACCAACAGCTCCTTTGCCATCCGCTTTGTTGACGACCGGGTTCCACTCGCCCCACTTTTCAAAACCGACCCAAATGTCCCAAACTTTATCTTTGGGTGCGTTAATATCAATCTCTGCGCGTATTTCGTGCATTATTTCTCCTTTATGCTGTACCAGCTAGATTTGAATAGACCCGTAATTAAGGGTACTCGAATGCGTTCCAATCTTTCTGGTACAACACAACCCAAAGAAGGTGTTTTTTAATGCAAACTTGACGCAGAGTTATGAAATGAACTAGCCCGTTGCTACCTTGAGCGAGCGGTCCATATCAGCCAGCAAATCTTCGATGTTTTCGATGCCAACAGAAATGCGCACAAGGCTGTCAGAGATGCCCGCTTTACGCCGTTCTTCAGGTGGCACCACCAAGTGGGTCATTCCGGCCGGATATTGGATCAGCGTGTCAACGTTGCCCAAGCTGACGGCAAAGGTGGGAATTTGCACCGCTTCGAGCAGTTTGACACCCGCTTCGTACCCACCGTTTAGCTCAAACGAGATTAGCGCTCCAAAGCCGTTGAGCATTTGCTGTTTGGCGACCTCATGACCGGCATCGCTGGGCAGGCCGGGGTAATAGACTTTGTCAACGGCCGGATGTTGCTCCAGAAACTCAGCCATTTTTTGCCCGTTGGCCGCATGCCGCTCCATCCGAATCTCAAACGTTTTTAAGCCTAAATTCGCCATCCAAGCATCCATCGGGCTTGGGGCTTGCCCCATCAGTTTAGACACCATTTTGACATCTTTTTTCATGTATTCGAGCTGGTTGCTGACAATGGCACCGCCGGTTACATTGCCGTGGCCGGTCAGGAACTTGGTGGTTGAATGGATGACGATGTCACAGCCACGGGTCAACGGCCGTTGATGATAGGGGGAGGCGAATGTGTTATCGACACAGACCCAAGCGTTGTAGGTATGCGCGACTTCTGACAGGGTTGAGAGATCAACGATGGTCATCGTCGGATTCGCTGGGGTTTCGGTGTAGGCCATGACGGCGTGCGGGTTTTTGGCAAAAGCGGCTTCCCAAACGTCGGCCGTGTTCCCATCCACCCAGACCACGTTGATGCCCAAACGAGGGGCAAAATCGTGGAAAAAGCTGAAGGAGTTGCCGTATAAATCTCGCTGGGTGATGACCGTTTCACCCGTACGGACACGACCCAACACGGCGGCCGCAATCGCTGCCATACCGGAGCTAACCGCCTTGCCCGCTATGATCTCTTTGGGATCACGATCAGGCTGTTGGCGTAGTAAATCTAATCCTTCAAGAAACGCATATTTATCCCCCAACTGATCAACGTTGGGGTTGCCCGAACGAGAATAGACATACCCAGGTTGCTCACCGGAGAAAATAGCCTGCATTGTCGCCACATCTGGAAATCCAAATGTGGTAGTTTGAAAGATGGGAGAAACGTGGGCGCCGTGAGCGTTCCCCCCTTCATTGTAGTGGTTAACGATTGTGGATAAGCCGGAATCTGGCTTGATTTGTTTTTTCATTTGGATCACCTTGTAAAGAGTAGCGAGATGGCGGTGTGGATGGAATTTCAAGATAGAAAATCCTCTACTGAAACAGAATGCAGTCTCGCTACTTTAATTTTGGATGGATTCTGTTCTAAAAGAGCCATCTCGACAAGGTGATCCGGCCGGGATTCGGTATGGGCGGGTTGGTGGCTGTTACTCTGCTGTTTTTGGGGCTGACGAGAAGAGTACGGCAAATAGGAGTACGCCGGTGCCGCCTAAAATCATGGCGGGATAAAAGCGGACGTCTGCGCCTGAATTCCACAGCTCAAAATAAAGCGTGGCAAACATGTCGAGTAGCAATGCCGGGGCGGAAAAGGCGATTGCGGCCGCCGCATGCCACTCGCGCGGAATTTGTAACCAGCGGAAGACAAAGTAGGTAAATGCGCAAAACACGGTTGCCCCGATACCAAACCAGATCCAGTACAAAGTCAAACCGTCACCGGCCGTGATAGAGCCAGGCCAGAACACCCGATAAAACACGAGAAAGACGGCCCACGCAATTATGGAGATCGCAAACATCGACATCATTGATCGATAAAAAAGGGGATTTGTTTTCATAGTTACCTCAAAAATAGGTGGGCTAAAATTGAAAAATTAACGGCTGTTCGCTCGCCCAATGATCAAAAGGCTGGCCATTAGTTGGGTGCCAAATGTCCAAAGAAGCCAACCACCAACGGCCATTTTAGTGGTGATGTCTGAGCTATAGACATTGGTGTATGCGATCGCAACCCCATCGCAGATCAGCGCAGTTGTTACAATAACGCTCACTGGAATCAATGAGTCTTTTATGGGGACACCGATAACGGGTGGAATGACAAACTGAAGAATAAACCCAAGGATGAGCGAAGCAATAAACATAACAAGCAGCAGGAAGCTACCGGGCTCAAAAAAACGAGGACCTAACACTCTAACGATAATGACCCCTGTTACCCAGATGCCAATGCCGAGGACGACATAAAGTAAATATTGATTGGTTGTAAAAGTAGGTTTTGTATTATCTTGTGACATTTTAGTTTCTCCTGAATCAAGTTTTTACTCTCTTGCTGGGACCCACATCGGCCCCACAACGGCTAAGACCACAATGATGTTAAAAAGGACATTTATTCTGTTTCCAGATGCATATGATCCGCAGCTGTCTAAAAAGAACCAGCAAAGTGTCCCCCACAACAGGGTTTTGCGAACCCCTTCTGGCTCTGAATCGAATACCCACTGGCGTAGAAAAAAGACCATCATTCCCCAGCCGAATAGAAATCCGCCAGTTAAAGCACTTAAAAACCTTGTCGTGGGGTCTGTATAGGTCTGAGCACCGTCAATGGGCCAGCTCAAGACGTCGAGCCCCCAACGAGCAAGTCCAGAGGTTGCTTCGACTGATCCCAGCGCAAAGGCTGGGGCAAAAAACACGATGACAATGGCTGACACGATTAGCCAATTTTTGTGAGCAGTTTTGGACATGGTTTTCCTCCAATTGATTTCTGTTTATTTTGTGCTTATTCAGCGGGCGCCAAAATTCGTATTAACGCAACATGGTTTAAACCGGCTGATGGGGCAATGAATAACGGCTTGATGTTTTAGTAAAAGCAAAACGTAGCGTGTGCTACAAATATATTATACTCGAAATTGTAGCACGTGCTACAATTTATTTTGAGATACACTTCTGCAATGAGCAAAGTCGAAATCAAAAAAGAAAAAGTCATTCAAGCGATCGCGTTCTATCTCATTAACGAGGGGCTGGCCGATGTGGGGATTCGCAAATTGGCGGCCGTCAGCGACACCAGCGACCGGATGCTGATTTATTATTTCGGTACAAAAGATGGGTTGATCGGTGAGGTGCTCACTTTTATAGCAGGCGGCTTTACATCACAGCTTGATGCGGTTTTAGGCGAACATCAGCGAGACGCGGCTCAATTAATTGAAGAGGTATATGCGCTGCGCGAAGTTCCAGAATTTATGAGCGCGATTAGACTTTGGTTTGAAATAGTTGGTCATGCTGTTCGGAAAGAAGAGCCCTATGCAACGTATGCAAAAACAATCGGCCGGGCGTGGATTGATTGGATCGACACAAGGCTTTCAGCAGAACAAAAAGATCAAACGATTGCGACGTTTGCTGAAATTGAAGGTAGGCTTATGTTTTATTTGATCGAGATAGAGCCTTAGCTGATCAAGATTTTGGCATCATCATGTACAAGCTCACCCACATGTAATAAGCAATAAACCCAAGGGAGAGATAGACGGGCCAAGTGGCATGGTTGGGGAATTGCCAAATAGGGAGAACTAGTAGCAGCCCCCATGCATAAGACAAAACAAGGGTTAGTGTTTGAAAACGAATCATGCGGGTCGGATACGCATATTTGATCGGGATAAAGATCAGCACGCCCAAAACCACAATCGAGATAAATGCGATCCAAGGATTGGCATTGAGCAGAATGAAATAGACAGCGACGATGTTCCAGTAACAGGGGAAACCAAGAAAAGTGTGGTCGTCTGTTTTGGCGTTGGTGCGGCAAAACCAATAGCCCGATGTGATTGAAATGATGGCGACCGCTATGAGCTTGGTGGTTTGATCGGGCAACAGGGTCGGATGCAGGTAAAGCATGGCGGCCGGGAGCAGTGAATAGGTAAAGAAGTCGATGATGTTGTCGAGCATCGCCCCATCAAAGCCGGGAACAACTTTTTTTACGTTGGCCCAGCGGGCAAAGGTCCCATCTATCGCATCGACAATAATAGAAACAAACATCCAAATAAAGCACATGCGCCAATCAAGATTTATGGCGGCAAAAAGAGACAACATGCCGAAAAATGCCCCGGTTGCGGTAAACCAGTGGACGGCCCATGCTTTCGCTTTTTCTCCGTTTGTGTAAGTCACAGTCGCTTCTGTCATTTCGTATTTATCCTTGAATAATTTTGATAACGGTACAGCCAGTTAGTTGAATAAGCAAGATATTTGAAAAGAACAAGGTTTTTGTGTTTTGAGTGGGCTTTCGCTTCACTAAAAATTAAAGATGGACCTACACAAATCACCGTGTGATACTATTTCTGCGCCTGCGTCTTAACTAATAATATGAGCATGGTGTTGACATCAAACAATGTAACCGAAGTCGAAGAAATAGACTGGAACGCCCTTTATGGGGAGCATATCGGCCGGGTGTTTAACTTTTTCCGCTACCGGGTGGGTGATGACCAGCAGGCTCAAGATTTAACCGCAGCAACGTTCGAGAAAGCGTGGAAAAAACGGCACCAATACCGCGGTACAAAGGATGAATTTGTCGGATGGCTGTACGCTATCGCTCGGAACGTTGTTTATGATTATTTTCGTAAAAGTCGAGATGTGGTTGCTCTTGACGACGTAATGTCCCATTCGTCTGGTGAAGAAATTACGGAAGAAGTGGCCCGAAAAATCGAGTTCGGCCGGTTGGTGCATTGCATTCAGCTGTTGCCAGAACGTGAGCAAGATTTAATCACGCTGAAATATGGGGCTGACCTAAACAATCGACAAATTGCAAAACAGTTGGGATTAAGCGAGTCGAATGTCGGGTCGATTTTGCATCGTACGGTTAAAAAACTGCGCGAAGAAATGGGGGGTGAAGATGAGTGATCAGCCTGAGCAAGAAAGATATAGGCTTAAATATCTGATCGCGATTGTCAGTCTCTGTTTGAGTTTTGTTTTGTTTGCCGTTTATCTGTTTTTTAGTGCACAAGCTGGACCCATAGAAGCGGATCAGGTAAGCCAATTTGAGCCGAGGCAAGGTGCAAACAGCAGCTTTGCAGATGTGCTTCAAACGATTGAAGAGATTGGGTTTGAAGAGATTAAAACGGAGCAAATAGAACTGGATCAACCATCACGTTGTATTGAATCTGAACTCGGAATCCCGATTGTGATTCATGACCACTGGCAATCGGCCGATGGCACAGCTATCCCAAACATGTTTGACGGCTTTTATATGCACGATTTGTTCTATCGCGGGCAGTGCCCCGGCCGTTTACCCAACACACTAGAATTTAACCGCTAATCCGTTAGCGTTGACCCAAATAAATCATTATGAATGATGAATTTCTAAAAAAACACAACGTTCGGCCGGATGCTGAATTTGTTGAACAACTTTATCAGGATCTAGAGAAATCAGAACAGCGTACACTTAGCCGTTTCTTTCGTCCAGATAAATTTAACCTGTGGCTAAAATCGGCTACGGTGATGGCCCTGCTACTGATCGGGTTTATTGTGTTTACAACAGTGACCAACACAAATATTCTTGATGTTGTGCAGTCGTGGCGTAACCCTGAAATCGCAGAGCTTGTTTCAGTTTCTGATACCAATGAGGGGATTGAACCGGCCGTTGTTAAAATCAAAACGGAGGTTTCTGAAACCCTTCCAATCTCATCCCAAACAGGCGATTCTCAGGGCGAGTTTGAGTTTTTGCCTTACGACCAAATTCCGACACGTTATCCAGAATTTACAATCCCTACAGATGTTCCTTTAGGATATGAGCTAATCCCTGAAGGCGCGCAGCTTCATGAAGATGGTGACATCGCCTTAGTTTGGTTTAAAGGCCACGAAAACTTTCTTTCATACACATATGGTCAAGCTGTAGCCTTCAATGATCAGATTCCAGACGATCACGCCCCATACTTAGAAAATGTACCCGCAACCAACACACAAAAATCAACTATTGCCTTATTTAGTTTACTAAATGGCCACTATCACAATGTAGCTTCAGATGATTTACTTTTAACAGAGGATACGTTGTTGCAACTCATTCCTGCTGAAGTGTTAGCCGCCCCACCGTATGAAAAGATTAATTTTAGTAGTGATCCTCCACAAATTTTGGAAAATGTTCACGTAGACTCAACCGTAGGTAGTAGTCAGGAATTACCTCAACACCGTATCGACGGATTGGTGAACGAACCTCAGAAATTTAACAATCAAGGGCCAGCCACTCTTGCCATTATGTTGAATTACTATGGTGATGACACCACACAAAATGAAGCCGCTGGCTATTTAAAGCCTAGCCCGCAAGATCGAAACGTGAGTCCGTGGCAAATAAGCGAGTACGTTAACACCTTTACGCAGTTGCACTCAATCACACGGTCAAATGGTTCTCAAGAACTTTTACGTGAGCTGATCGCCAACGATTTTCCTGTGGTAATTGAAAAAGGGTACGATGCGAAACTGGTCGATGCATCTGGCTGGTACGGACATTATTTGATCCTGTATGGCTACGATGATGGTGTACAAGAATACAACACCATCGATACGTTTCTAGGGCCATTTACCACAAGTGATCTTCGTCAGTCGGGGGGAGGAGCAGAAACGCTGGCAGACGGCTATCTCTACTCTTACGATCATATTGACACCTATTGGCAGCAATTTAATCGTACCTTTTATCTGGTTTATGATCCGGCCCGCGAAGAAGAACTGTTTGCAATTTTAGGGGATCAGGGTGCTCAGTCGGCCGATAGCTGGCTAGCGGCGATTGAACAGGCTCAATCAGACATTCAAACAGACATAGCCAATCCATTCGCATGGTTTAACTTAGGCACATCGCTTACGGAACTGGGCAAGATCACTAACGAGCCGGCCCATTTTGAAAATGCGGCCGAGGCGTTTGATCGGGCATTTGATATCGGTTTACCCGACCGCATGTTGTGGTATCAACACGGACCGTTTGAGGCTTATCTTGAAGTCAGCCGGTACCAAGATGTTTTGGACCTTGCTGATGAAGTTTTCAAGGAATCAGGCGGCCGGACGATTGAAGAGATTTGGCTCCATCAAGGACACGCTCAAGCCCAACTGCAAGACTTTGAAAAGGCTTTGGCCTCATATAATCAAGCCGTAAAGCTGAATGAGAACTTCTTCCCAGCTCAACTTTCTCGAGACCAACTTGAGTCTATGTTGAATAGCGATAGTTAAGTTGAGTTATATCTCTGGGAAATAAAAAAGCCGCTGGATGATCGAAATCATCCAGCGGCTTTTTGCTTTATTCTTCACCATTTAGAGATTGGTGTGTAAGCGAGCGGCGCTATTGGTTCTTCCAGACGGTGCCATCAGAGCGATCTTCTAGCGCAATTTCAAGCTCTTTCAAGCCATCGCGAATTTTGTCGGCCGACGCCCAATCTTTGTTGGTTCTGGCCATCGCCCGCAGTTCAATAATCAACTGCATCACGCCATCCATTTTGTCAGCGCTCGTTTCACCACCGCCTGCACCTTGTGGCACGACGCCCAGTACATCACCGCCAAGGGTGTTATAGGTCTGTTCGATGGCGGTTAACGATCCGGCCGTCAGCGCCTCATCCCCATTGAGCAACGTGTTGACCGCACGGGTAAAATCCTGCAAAACGGCTAGCGCGGCCGGAGAGTTGAAGTCATCGTTCATTTTCTCCTCAAAGCCCGCTTTTGTTTTGGCGATTAGGTCTGCCACTTCGGCCGACGCATCTCCTGCCGTCGCTTGGGTGAGCTGAGTACGGACAAGATTGACCGCGCCTGCGATCCGCTGCCACCCTTTGGTCGCTGCTTCAATCGCATCTTCTGAAAAGTCGATCGGGCTACTGTAGTGGCTGGTCATGATAA
>JAHDEN010000227.1 GCA_020628815.1 Chloroflexota bacterium
ATATTATTGGTCATTGTGGCCGCAATTTTGATTGGTGCATTCTTCTTTTTAGGAGGCAACAATCCGTTTGCGCCTGAACCAGAGCCAACCGCTACAAGTGTGCCCACAGTTGCAGCCGCTATCGGTGAACCAACCGAAGTTCCGGTTGTAACAGTCGCACCAGATGAATCGGTAGACTTTATCGACGTTGTTGTTTCAAACAACACGATTCCTCGTGGGTTCCAATTGACAGCGGCCGAGCTAGAAACAGAAAGCCGGTTGTCAGATCAAGTTTCACCAAACATGATTAGGGCTGATCAAATTGACAGCATTGTTGGCAAATTTACCCGCAAAGGAATTTTCCAAGGGGAAACGATTACCGTTGAGTCTCTGGTTGATGACTTGAAATCGGTAGGGCAAAATGATTTTGGCCCATCATCCCTTATCCCCTCTGGATTTGTGGCGATGTCGGTTCCTTATGATCGTGCCCAAGGTGTAGGTGGCGGAATTGAAGCTGGGGATTCAGTTGATATTTTGATTAGCTTCTTGCTTTCACCCGTTGACGAAGATTTCCAAACGAAACTTCACAACAACGCCATCTTATATGTAAACGAAGAAGTTGAAACGACAGATGATGAAGGGAATGTGGTTGTTAGCACCGTACGTGTTCCATTCTTGATCGAGCCACAAGGTCGATACGAAGAATTACCAACCGGTGACTTGGCCAATATCGCTCCTTCTGAAAATAGCGCACGTGGTCAACATGTTGCCTTCGTTATTCAAAACGCACGGGTTATTGAAGTGGGTCAGTGGATTCCACCCATCCCACCATTGTTGCCAACACCAACCTTCACCCCTGAAGAGGAAGAACAGCTTGCAGAAACTGGACAGGCTCCAGGAGACGCAGAAGTAACGCTGTCTGATTTAGCGAACGACGTAAACGAGCGAATCGCTGATCTAAAAAATCCTCTTGAAGCTGATTCAATTTTGATTGCGCTTCCGCCACAGCAGCAGGTGTTCTTGAAATACGCGGTTGAAACAAACTCTGACATCGACTTTGCACTTCGCGGTGCGGGTGACGGACAGCTGTACGCGATTGATAATGTAAACCTAGATTATGTGCTAGAGCGATTTAATATCGAGATTCCACCTAATTTTACTTTTGTTGTTGATACGGATGAAAATACGTTCAGACAAATTGGTACAGAACCGGCCGAAACAACGGAAGGTGAGGGAGCAGAGACCGATGGCCAATAAAAATAAAATGAGAAAACAATTTACACTGGCTTTACTCTTAATTGCTTTTGCACTTATTCTGCCTTCAGACACGCTGTTTGCAGCGGGCGAACCACCATCTGTTTTTCAAGATGATGAGGGCGAAGAAAACAATGAGTTTGTGGAAGTGGTTGTTGCACGTGTGCCGATCCCGTTGGGAACACGGCTGCAGGTGGAATATTTAGAGACTGAGTTGCGGCCTGTCACCAACATCGCAGTGCGTGGTGGTTACTTCTTTGGTTCGCCAAGCGAAGTCGCTGGCCGGATTGTTAAAACAGAAATTGCTCAAGGGCAAGAAATTTTAGCCCCGATGTTGGCCCTCGATGCGGCCGATCTGCCAGATCTTGGATCAGACTTGGCCCTGCATATCGACAACGGCCAAGTTTCAATCGCGGTTCCTGTCGATGCACTGTCGGCCGCTTCGTTTGCGATGCGTCCGGGTGATTTTGTAGATGTGTTGATGAGTTTTGATCTGGTTGAACTTGATCTTGAATTCCAAACACCGTTGCCAAATATCGCAAGATTGGTTGATGAAGATGCACTTGAGGCGGGTGAAATATTCTTGTTCCCTGCGGTTTCTCAAGGTCGTCTAGAATTGATCCCAGAAATTGATCGAGTTGTTGAAGTGGTGCCGCAAGGTGTTTCATTAAGCAGCGAAGAGACGTCTATCGTCCGCCAAATTCCACGCCGCACCTCTCAGTTGACTATTCAACAAGCTGAGGTTCTGTGGCTGGGGAATTGGTACAACCCGGCACAAGGCGGCTGGGAAGGACCAACCAATGCAGACCTGCAAGTTCGCTTAGCCGAACTGGTTGAATTGGAAGAAGATATTTCCCGCTTGCCGGTTGAAGAACAAGAAGCGCTGTTGTTGAACTACGGCCTTCAAGTTCAAACATTGCGTGACCAAATTGACATTGTGCGTAACCGGTTGACTCAGCTAGACATTGATGTGATTTTGCTCAGCCTGCCGTTACAAGATGCATTGACGATGAAATGGGCGTTAGAAGAGCCCGGTATCGATATGGACTTTGTATTGCGCTCGCAGGGTGATCAGGCTGTCTTTGTGACGACTGCAGTTAGTTTGCCGCAGCTGGTTGAACAAGCTGGGTTGGCGATTCCTGAACCAAGTGAATTTGGTTTAGAGCCTCCGGTCACAGGTTTCAACGGCCGCTAATAAGCGACTATAACTTTTAACCCTAAGGGTCAGCTTTTTGAAAGCTGGCCTTTTTTTTTGAGTCAGATTTCCCACGAGCCTCTCTCAGAACTCAATTAGGATGATTCCAAACGGAGCGGAATCATCTTAGAATGATGCCATGACACGTAGATCTAAAATTTTATTAACCGGTTGTGCCACACCTTTTTTGCTTATTTTCTTGTGTGGTTTGGCCGTATATGTACAACCTAACTTGCTTGCACCTGTGTTAGAACGGTTTGGACCAAATGAGTCTGAGCAGGTGCTGGAAGTGCTCGCAGAAAATCAGGCTGAACCGGCCATTGATTGGGATGTTTTGGAAGAGGCTGAACAAGCACCAGCCCAAACAGGTTCTGATGCACCAGCGCCAGAACCAGCTGTGGTTGTGGCTGAAAGTGATGTGGTACGGGTTCGATTGGGGAGCCAAACGGCGCAGCTTGACCCCGAGGCGCTAGGGATGGATCAGGCAGCCGAAATTACGACGGCCGAGGGAAAGTCGAGTTTTGTTTTTGAATATACAGAATCAAATTTAAACAGCTTTTTATTGCCCGCGATTGCACAAGAGCTGCCACCTGAGATGGAAGGGCAAATTGAGCTGACCGGGATTGAGCTTTTGCCGGGCGCACTAATCGTTAACGGCGATTTTGACACCGGTATTTTAGGCGACCAACCGTTAGCAATTACGGTGGCTGTTGGTTCTGACGAAAAGACGTTAGATATAATCGGCGTGAGTGTTGGCGGGTTATCGCTTGAATCACTGGGAGCTGCCCCGCTGGAAGATGCGCTGGAACAAGCGGAAAATGAAATTAACCGTAACTTGTTGCAGGTTGCAGTTATCAGTAGTGGTGGAGAAGAAATGCCGTTGGATAAACTTTTTATCGGGGATGATAAATTGCAAGTTGTATTTGAGAATTAAACAACTTGAATAGAGTCCCACTTGGGTGCCTGTTCCCGAACAAGTAGTTTGGTAAAATTTAAAAACTATGAAAAACACCAATGAAAAACCGCTTTACGGCGGACAAGCTGTGGTAGAAGGGGTCATGATGCGGGGGAAAAACGCCTATTCGGTTGCCGTACGCGATCCGGATGACCGCATTGTGGTTCATACCGAGCCACTTAATCCTGCAATTTACAACAGCGTGATTAGCCGCACCCCTTTTTTGCGCGGCATGACGATGCTTTGGGATGCCCTTGGAATCGGGATGAAAGCGCTTATGTTTTCGGCCGAAGTCGCGGTACCTGAGGATGAAGATGGGAGCGAAGCAAGCGAGAAGCCAGACGTTGTCCGTGAAGAGTCAACGGCTCAAGAAGCCACATCGACCCAAAGCGAAACGGTTGAGATGGACGCTAGCGATATTTTCGCTCAGCCGATGATGATCGGGGCTGTGGCTCTGTCGCTATGTTTTTCAGTAGGTATTTTTATCGCACTACCGGCCGCCATTGCAGAAGTCATCATTGAAGGGAATGAGGCGCATTTATTAAGTAATATTTTGGAAGGGGTCGTTAAGCTGTGTTTGCTTGTGGGGTATATCTGGGCGATCGGTTTTATCCCAGATATTAGGCGTGTTTTTTCATACCATGGGGCAGAGCACAAAACGATTAATGCGTATGAGGCGGGAGCAGAATTAACACCTGAGTCTGTGCAGACTTTTCCGTTAGAGCATCCACGTTGCGGCACCGGCTTTTTATTGACCGTAGTGCTTATCTCGATTTTGATCTTTACGCTTATTCCGCTACCAGATCCACTGCCTAACACCAGCCTTGATAACATCGGCATTCGGGTGATCTCGCGGATCATTTTGATTCCTGTGATCGCTGGGATCGCCTACGAGTTTTTGCGCTTTACGGCCAAGCATCAAGACAATGGCTTTATACGGGCTATCACAAAGCCAAACATGGCGTTGCAGCGGTTGACCACGCGTGAGCCGGATTTGAGTATGCTTGAGGTTGCGATTACGTCGTTCCAACGTGTTTTGGATGCAGATATTGCGGTGCAAGAGTCTGAAGCGGTTGCGGCCGATTAAGTTTCAACTGCGAAGTAAAAAGTGGCCCGTAAACCACATGTGCAGGTTTACACGGGTATCACTTCAAACTGATGGCTTCCCACTTCTCCCTATCACTATTCAGTAAAACCACGTGCGTAACCGTGTAACCGTGGGATAATATACTTAAAGACCCAACCTTTCCCAATTTGATAGCCCCATTTGGATCCTTCTTTAAAAGAGAAATTTAGCCTGCACCCTCCAAATATCGGCTTGATTTAACACACCTAACTTTCTGTACTTTTAAGGAGTATTTCCAAAATGAGCAAACACGTAACTGTTGCTGTAACCGGCGGTGCCGGACAAATTTGTTATTCATTACTTCCTCGTTTAGCATCTGGCGAAACTTTTGGGGCGGACACCATGGTGACCCTAAAATTGCTAGAGATTACCCCAGCTTTGGGCGCACTTGAAGGTGTGGCGATGGAACTAAATGACTGTGCATTCCCGAACTTGAAAGAAATTGTGATGACCGATGACCCGAATGTTGCCTTTGATGGTGCCAACTGGGCCCTATTGGTTGGCTCAAAACCACGTGGTAAAGGGATGTTGCGCGGCGACTTGATCAAAGAGAATGGACCAATCTTTGTGGGCCAAGGTAAAGCGTTGCAAAAAGGTGCGTCTGACATTCGTGTGGCTGTTGTTGGTAACCCAGCAAACACCAACTGTTTGATCGCCATGAACAATGCACCAGACATTCCAAACGAGCGGTTTAGCGCTTTGACCCGTTTGGATCAAAATCGTGCTTATTCACAATTGGCTGAAAAATCAGGCGAGCCAATTACCAACATCAGCAACGTCACAATCTGGGGTAACCACAGTGCAACTCAATATCCAGACATCGAAAATGCGAAAATCAATGGCAAACCGGTGATGGATGTAATTCAAGATGAAGAATGGCTGCGCGGTGAGTTTATTACCACCGTTCAAAAACGTGGTGCTGCCATTATTGCTGCACGTGGTAAATCTAGTGCGACTTCGGCCGCCAATGCGACGATTGACCATGTGATGAGCTTTGAAGCTAAAACAGAAGGGGACAACTGGTTCTCGGCCGCCGTATGCTCAAAAGGAGATTATGGCATCACCGAAGGGCTGATCTTCTCGTTCCCACTCCGCTCAGACGGTAACGGTGGCTACGAAGTTGTTCAAGGTCTTGAGTTCAGCGACTTTGCAAAAGAGAAAGTTGCCGCAACTGAAGAAGAATTGAACAGCGAACGGGAAATCGTCAAAGACTTGCTTTAGCCTGAGAGCTAATCAGCTTAATTAGCCGATCAGCCTATCAGTCTTGTAATCGCAAGCTGATAGGCTGAAAGCAAAGCGCGCTGATTGGCTAAAAAAATGCTCCGAGGATTACTAAATCACTTTGATCGTCACGAACGCCAGCTAGTTTTTCGCTCGGCCGTGGTGGGTGCTATTGTTTGGCTAATCGTTTTTACCCTAAAAACGGCCGTACACGAGGTTGAGCATGCAACCCTACATTTTCTTGAAGAAGCATCTTTAAATATCGTATGGCTATACTTGCTCAGCTTTTTACTGGTCGGTGCACTGATTGTGGCTACCATTTCTCGGTTTGGGTCAACGATCATTCATTACCAGGATGATGATGGGCATATTCATGAGCTGATTGATGTGGAGGGAGACGGCTTGGAGCGGGCTATATCGCTTTACTATGCATCGGAACCAACCTTTGAACAAACGCTTACCGGTGCGGGTGAAGCTGGGGTAGATGTCCGCTGGAAGATGCCCTCGTTTTCGCTGGCATTGCGCAAATTTGTAGCGACTTTAGCCACGTTGGGTAGCGGTGGCAGTGGTGGATTAGAAGCGAGCGTGACGCTGATTGGGGAGAGCGTAGCGGCCGGTATCTTTAAACCCCGCCTGCGCCGCGAAGGGTGGTTGGCTAAACGGTTTGATTGGATGGGGCCGTCTGATCCCGACGATTTACAAACGGCACAGTTGAGCGGCATTGCGGCTGCTGTTGCTACCCTGCTGGGTGCACCTTTTACCGCCGCCTTTTTTGCAACCGAGGTGATGTATCGTCGTCGGCCGATTATCGAAAAGCTTGTTTATTCTTTGGTGTCTGCCCTAGTCGCATTTTTCCTGAATGCAACCGCCCCAGCATTGCTCAATCAGACCGCGTTGGCCCAGCAGTTTGGCATTCACTTCGAAAACAAACCGATCTTTCATATCGAAGAAATTACCCGGCCGGATATCGCCAACTGGCGCTACATCTTGCTTATTTGCATGATGTGCGTCGTCATTTCGCTGGTTTCGATCCAGTTTGCAAAGCTGCGCAAGCTGGTTGATGGCTGGTTCCATCACTACCAACAGAACGTTTATTTGCGCCACTTTTCAGGCGCGATTATCACCGGTGTAATCGCTTTGCTGGTGCTGTTTGGTCTGACGCTTGCTGCCCAAAACAACTTGTTTGGGATTGGGGAATCTGAAGCGAAACATGCGCTATCTTTGGTGTTAGGAACCGGCGAAACGGTTATTGATAGCGCATTAAGCGGAGAGCTTTTGTTGGCTGTTGCTGTAATCGCATTGGTGGCCCGCATCTTGGCCGTTTTATCGACGATTGGTTCGGGTGGATCGGCCGGTTTGTTGGTGCCATCCTTATTTTTTGGCACCATGATCGCCACTGTGTTTGTGCAGGGTCCAGAGCTGATTGGGCTTAGCGATTTTAGCTTTCAGGCCGATCACATCATTATCCCCGCCATGGTGTCTAGCTTGGTTGCAATCGTCAACGTGCCGCTGGCTGCAATTTTGTTTGCGACCGAAGCATTTGGGGGGGTCTGGATGGTTCCGGCGATTGTGGCGATGGTTGTTTCAAATATTTTTGCATACAACACCTCAATCTATCGCACCCAGCGGGAACAATACGAAACCCGCCAAATTTTGCCCGGATATTCGATTCATCGTCTGCCAGTGCCCGCCAAGTGGGAAACCGAAACTTTGGCGAGTTTAGACATGCGGCGCAACTATGATGTCAATGTGATCGGTTGGCTTGAATACGAAGCGGCCGATGGATTGCCCCATGTGCGTTTAAGTGCAGATGCGAACCTGCCGTTGAATCGAGGGGATATTTTGGTCGTTTTAGGCAAAGATGAAGACCTGAAACGGCTTGAGCAAGTAGCTGAAGGGATTGAGCCTTTTAGCCCGCCTAGTCAAATCGCGGCCGAGCCGGAAATAATCCCCGAGCCACAACCAGAACCAGAAACTGCCAAAGATGACGGAACATTTGAAGAGATTATGGCGGAAGTTGATGGCGTTGAGGGATCTGAAAGTCAGGTCACAGATGCTGACCCCATCGGTGCAGATCTAGAAAAAGCTGAGGGTGATGATGAGAAAAGTGAATAAAAGAAAAGTCAAGTTTCAGAAACTTGACCGGTTTCTTGAAAAGTGTAGGGGGACCGCATGATTTTACGAACCGGTGTTGATTTGGTTGAAA
This sequence comes from Chloroflexota bacterium, assembly GCA_020628815.1. Taxonomy (GTDB): domain Bacteria; phylum Chloroflexota; class Anaerolineae; order Promineifilales; family Promineifilaceae; genus WTJY01. Next base: position 7,937 of record JAHDEN010000227.1, read on the forward strand.
ACGAGCGGATTAAAGAGGCGATTGACCGGAATGGGGATCGGTTTTTAAATCGTATCTATACAGCCGCAGAATTGGAGCTGTCTGGCGGCCGTATTCCGAGCTTGGCCGGCCGATATGCGGCCAAGGAAGCGGTGAGTAAAGCGTTTCAATCGGGCATTGGAGATATGCGTTGGGTGGAAATTGAAATTTTGCAAGATGACCGGAGCGCACCAAAGCTGGTTTTACACGGGAATGCGGCTAAGATTGCGGCCGATCAAGGGTTAGAAACGTGGTCAGTAAGCATATCCCACACAGAAACACATGCAGTTGGGATGGCGGTTGTGATCGGTTCAGCGGTATAATTCACCCACCAAGCTATGAAAAAGAAAATGCTAGTAATTCTGGCCCACCCAGATGATGAATCGTTTGGGATGGGTGGTTCGATTGCCAAATATGCGGCCGAAGGGGTTGAAGTTCATATCGCCATTGCGACAGACGGTGCGGCCGGTTCTGTGGCTGAAGGGCATGATGCGGTACGAGACGAACTTGCTTCGGTGCGGGCCGTGGAGCTTGAAAAAGCGGTCACAATTTTAGGTGGGCAGCTGCACACGCTCGGATATCGAGATTCTGGCATGAAGGGGGATGAGGCAAATGATCATCCTGATGCGTTTATTAATGCCGATGAGTTTGAGGCGATCAGCCGGATTGTGAAACTGATCCGGGATGTAAAGCCGCATATCGTGGTTACTCATGACGAAACGGGCGGCTATTTTCATCCAGATCATATCCAGTGTTGGAAAATTACGACCCCCGCTTTTCATGCGGCTGGTGACGAATTTCAATTTGCCGACACAGGTGACCCTTGGATGCCGGATCGGTTGTATTACACCGTTCGCCCCAAGCGCCTAATCAAAATTTTTACGACAATGATGCGCCTTTCTGGGAAAGATCCTACAGCAATGGGTCGAAATAAGGACATTAATATGACAATCTTGGGGCAAGAGGACGAAGATATCCATCTTGAGATTGACTATCGACCCTATTGGGATGTAAAAAGGTTGGCAAGTGCTGAACATGCTTCGCAAGGTGGCGGCACTAGTTTTTTCCGTTTTTTGCCCGCTTTTCTGCAAAAACGATGGTTTGGGGTTGATCATTTTCAACAGTCCCATCCGGCCGTGCCAAAAGGATATAAGGACACAGACCTTTTCCCATTCTGATTAGAATAGAGATCTGAGAAGAGAGAAAGAAAACTC
>JAHDEN010000228.1:0-4431 GCA_020628815.1 Chloroflexota bacterium
CCTCGCGTGAGTCGAAATGGCGGTAGAGGGTTGCCCGGCCAACGCCTGCGGCCGTTGCGATTTCAGACATTCCGGCCGATGGGTTGCCCAGTAGTATCTGAATACTGGCTTCGATAATCGCTTTTTCAGATTGGATAATTCGCTTGTCTTTTTTCATCGTTGCCTTTGTGTGTCCCTTGCAATCATAAATTTGTGAGACACATTTGTATCATACCAAGAGGCATTATATGAGACAACTCTGTACCAAAAATAAGATAAAGATTTCAAGTCGAGGTGCATGGAGGCTCATTTTCGATTTGGCATGCTGGATACGCTGTAGGGCGCAAAAATTCTGACCAGTCAAAATTTTCGGAACCTATGCACACTTAATTAGCCGCTACCACAGGTCACGCTTCAACCCAAAATCAATCATATTATTTGCCTGTTTTATTCCATGTTCAATGATTTGGCCCCCTCGAGGTTTTGTCGGCTCCCACAGCGCTATGCCACAAGTTAGCTGAGAAAACCTGCGGATAAGCGCACCGCCCAATGCGTGTTGTAGGTCATCTTTGTTTAGGGGATGCTCAGCCAGTTGATTATATTGTTCGCTGTAAGAAGCAAGCAGAAGATCAAAGTATTGCAGTGGGGCCATTTCAAACAGTAAAACGGCCAAATTTAATACAGGCGGTCCAAGCACCGGCCGGGCCCAATCTAAAATAACGGGTGCATTTTCTGCATCAAATAGTAGGTTGTCCAAATGGAAATCTCCATGGAGCAGCGTACTTGGCTGTGATTTGACTCGGATGTTCGTGATATCAACGAGCTGTTCTAACTGCTCAATCATCTTCGCACTATTCAGGTTTAATGATGTGGGAAATCTGCTGAGGAAACGTTTTCTGCGGCTTTCAATCCAGCCCGGTGCAGGCTCCCAGCTGGAGATGTTTTTAAGCCACGTTGTTTCAGCAAGCGTTGGAGAGTTTGTCCATTGTGCATGCAAGTGGGCCAAGCTGGCGGCAACTCCGATCGCCTGATCTTTTGATAACGGCTTTAGCACATTCCCCTGAACCCCACCAGAAACATCTTCTAGGAGCAAAACGGCTCGACGTTGCTTCTGGTCTGTCGCGGCAAAATAGCAGGTGGGGATGCGGCAATTGAGGTTTGAAAATGTTTGGTAGAAGAGAACTTCATCTTGCCCAACTTGTTCAACGTTCCACAGTTTGGCTACAAGCGACCGGCCGGACAGTCTAATCCTAAAAATTTGGCTGGCAAAGCCGTAATCTTGCCCAATTTGCTCGGGCGGAGCCAGCCATGTCACAGAGCTGACTCCAAGCGCTTCGCAAAGCCAGTCGGCCGTGAGCTCATCAACCCCCGTTGGAACCGTGACATTATTTTGCATCGATGAGGTCGAGCACCTGCGGCAGCAGCGTTTTTGTAGTGGCTAACGCCTCACCGGCATAGATTGTTTCATTCCCCCGCCAGTCACCACAGTAGCCACCCGCCTCCCGCATGATGGGCAAAAACGGTGCGATGTCGTAGCTGTTAACGATGGGGTCGCACGAGATTTCCATGCGGCCGGTAGCGACCAAGGCGTATCCATACGCATCACAAACCCCCATGTTGTAATAGGTCGCCTTAGACAAGTTTGTAAAACGCTCCCCTTTGCCCGGATACCGATCAAACGAAGCGGCATCGATGTGCGCCATCATGGCCCGATCCAATGTTTGGCAGTCAGAAACTTGGGTGCGACGGCCGTTCCAATAGCAGCCTAACCCGTCGGCCGCATAGACCATTTCGTTTAGGCCCGGAAAATTAGCGACACCAACGGAAGCTCTCCCTTCGATTTCTAAACAAACAAGAACGCCGTAAAGGGGAATGCCCCGGATAAATGACTTTGTTCCATCAATCGGATCGATTATCCATCTGTGTGTGGCTCCGGCCGTTTCTTTGGCTTCAAACTCTTCTCCCAAAATCGCATGGCTTGGGTATTTTTCCTCAATCCGTTTGCGAATAAGTTCTTCGGCCCCACGGTCTGCCACGGTAACGGGGGAATCATCCTGTTTCCATTCGGGCCGAACCCCCGCTTGAAAATAGCCAAGGGTTAGCTTGCCAGCTTCCCATGCTATTTCTTTTGCGAAATCGAGATATGCTTCGAGCGATTGAGTCATTTTTGTCCTGTATAAGTGTACGAACGCTCTTGACGCCTACTTTCTTTGCAGACAGAACGCACGGTTAAAATTGAAAAACTGATGGGGAAGGTCGATCTAATATCGAATGACAGAAGATGTCGGTTTGATGGTGTAAAACATCTCAAGAGATTAATCGCAGCTAAGCTTTGCACCAATTTGTTAGTTGAGATACTTTACGGGCAAGTAAATTTCCTATAATGAGTTTACGAAAGTTTCACGCTTGATGGCTGTGTAAAGCTGTTAATCATCGCCATACACGTGAGATTTAGCAAAGGAGAAAAGCATGCATACGCCTTCTAGAGTGATCGAGTCAACATACCTATCACCGTATCGGATTTTATTTTATTCCTCAAATTTCGCTAATTGGGACCGTCTGTGCCACAAGCTCGAATCGGCCAATATTGAGGTGGAAAAAACGAGTGATTTGATAAATCCATCAAATCTGCCTCCCGATTTGCATCAAGTTTATTTGCTTGATTCTTCTGATCCAAATTTTGATTTCAACTATTTTGATCAGTTTTTAGACTCACGAAAATCGTTTGAGTTTGATATCTGGGTGATCGTGAATGTGAATCAGGTACTGGAGCTGTTGCCGTACATAAAATCAAAACGAATGACCGGGCATGTTCTGACTGAGACTACGACCGAAGAGTTAGAAATCTATCTTGAGCGACGTTATGCGATCCAATTCCAGCAAAAAACATCTCAGATATTTGCGCAATTACAAGCCTCACTGGTTAAAAAACCGGATGAGCCACATTTAAAAGCCCGTATAGCGGAAATTTTGACCACCAAATTTAAATACTCTGGGGTGCTTTTTCACAAGTTAAATTATGCAGAAGGGATGGTGGAGATTTTTGCTGGATGGGCCAACGGTAGCCCGATTGAGAAGGTAAAAGATATCGAAGCTTATGAGCGGCCGATTTCAGACACATTTTTCCAGCAGGCGTTTTCAAACGTATCTTTTGAGCCGATTTTAATTTACGACATTGTAGACTCTGGCGTTTACCCTTTTCCTGATTTGATTGAAACCTATGGTTGGCAAAGCATGATCGCTATCCCACTGGCAATTAAGCAAGATATTCATGCTGTCATGGTCGTTTTAACCGATTTCCCACATCGATTTGACCAAACGTGGGGGCTGCGTGAAAAGCGTATGCTCAAGGAGTTTGCCAACCTAGCTGCGACCGATCACTACAATTGGCGACAGTTTCAAAAATTTACCGAGATTGAAACGTCTGCTCAGTTGCTGGCCCAGTTTGTTAGCAGTCGGACCGAAGCGGTTTATAAAATCTCAAAAGATCTGCTCAAAATTTCAGAGGCACAAGGGGCCTCGATCTGCTATTTCAAAGCGATGAATCAAAATTTTGACAGCAGTCGGCAGCAGTTTGTAGGCACATTAGGGCGCGAGGTGCTCGACTGGGACGAAATTAGCTCAGACTCACCGGGGGAGCTGGCCCAGCTTTGGCGGGATGTTTTGCTCACAATTGTGGACAGGCGGAACGCCATGCGGATATTGGTGCCAGATTTCAGAGAGAGCGTTTTAGACACTCTTCGGATTGATGATCTGCCCAGCGATGTTGTTGAGCAGATCCGGCCGATGCTAAAGAAACTTGCCAGCAAACTACATGATGTGGGAATTCGATCAATGATTATCCACTGCCTGCGTGGTCGGGATCGAGAGCCTGTGGGCATGACGGTTTTCTTTTACAGTTATCGTCATGCGTATGCCAATCCAACTTCAGATCATGAATACAAAAAATCGCTGGGGGTGTTCCTCGCGCTGGCGGCCGTTACTCTCGACCGTGCTAAATCAAGTAAGCGCAAAATGGCGGAGGATCAATTTTTTCAAGAGTTTATTCAAGGGGCCTCGCCCACCTCATTTACGGAAGAGGTTACCCAACAAACATGGGATGCGACGCTGACCCATATCATGGAGATTACCGGAGCGTCTAGAGCGGTGGTTGGTTTTCAGGACGAGTGGGGAATCAACGAGTTTACCCGGGTTCAGGCCCCCTCAGAGCCTTATCCTAAAGGGTATTTAGATGCCAAGATCATGGGCAAGGGTGAGACGCCGGAGCGATGGGCTTTTGAAAACAACACCTCTGTCTCCGTGCGGGATGCGCTGGAACCTGAGCAGGTGTCCAGGTGGGATGATTTGGATGGGATGCGGTCAATGCTCGTGGTCCCGATTACCCGAGGAGAAGAAACGGATGAGGTTATCGGCGTATTTTCTTTGGCGTGTGAAAAGCCAAAGGTGTTTGAT
>JAHDEN010000228.1:4441-9112 GCA_020628815.1 Chloroflexota bacterium
GATAATGCGAAAAACGTGATTAAAGCGAATCTTGAGAACGGCTCAGCATACTTAAAGTTTTGTCAGATGTTAGAGTATCAGGGCGCCGACCCGTTATATTTTGATTCACCGGACAAATATTTCTTGATCAAGCTGGCGAAATTGCTGGGGCTTGAAATTGAAAAAGAAAATGTGGATATGTCCGGCCGGATATCTATTCCGGCCCAAACCCGCTTTTTGGTAGAGGCGACGCGCAAGTTCGCTCCGATCAAAACGATCCGTGATGCTTTGCGTGAACGCATTGAAAAGTTCCATGCCGAAAACAACTTCGACCTGATTAATTTCCATCTGTTTGACCCTGATTGGGCTAAGTTTGATTGGTATATCCTTTCAGGAAATCAGTCTGAAGATGTTCTGGTATTTAACCCTGTTGCTCAGCAGTGGCTAACCGATCAGAGCTGCAGCGAGTTTGAAATTAAGCATCTGACTCAAAAAGAGCAGGCGGCTTGGCTAACTGGTTTCTTTGTCGAGAAAGAGCAGCTGGCGGAATCATTTGCTGTCAAGATTTGCCACGAAGGACGGCCGTTAGGCCTTTTAATGCTCCACCAAAAAGCAAGCAAAGTTCTTTCCCCCGTTGAGCGGGCAAAAATCGAAAAGTTTGCCGGAGATATTACCCACATCACCGGCAAAGCCGATTTACTGCCAGATCTCTTGTCTTACCTGTGCGAGCGGCTGGCGCTCGATAATGTCTCTTTGCATTTGTATCGAGCACGTGACGCAGCGTTTGCGGCCCCGATACGGGCCGGTGCTGAGCTGGTCACAAAAGATCTTTCGATCAAACCCTATGCTGCGGTTGAGCGGGTTATGGCTAATTTGGCTAATGAACATTTTGTGCCAGATGCAGCTCGCTCCCATATTTTTGATGGTGGATTTATTCGCCGGGAAGGGTATGGCTCGGCCGGTTACGTCAAGATTTTAGACCGTGACGAGACCTTGGGTGTTCTTTTTGTAAACCGGAAACATGCCCACCGGTGGCATACGCGTGAAAAAGAGATCATTCAGATTTTTGCCCAAATCGCCGCCGTTACTCTACAGAACAGACGGCAGTTACGGGCATTAAAGCAATCAGATTTAGAAACAGATGCGGTGCTACAAGCTTCAAAGCGAATGCTTCAAACCGGATTCCGGCAGGAAGAAATTTCAGGAGTTCTTTTACGGCAGGCGGTTCAAATTTCCGGCGCGTCGTTTGCGACAATGCGCCATGTGCAAGGTGCCCGCTTGGGCAATGCCCAAGTGTGGGGATTGAGTCGTGACGAGACAAAATTGTGGCAGTCGAACTATGGCCAGCTGCGGATTAATGAGGAAGGGCAGAATGCGTTTATGGTTGCTGAATTTCTAGCCCATTGCCGTCGAGATCCAAACAAAAGTTATGCCTACTTTAAAAATGTCTCAAACCTTAAAGCCTATAGCAATACATCTGGAAAGGAAGTCTCTTCGGCCATCGTGTTTGCGGTTCGGAACCCGATAAATGATGAGCCAATTGGCATCATGAACCTTGAACATCAGCTCCCGAGTGGGTTCAAAGAAAAAACGATAGGGGTTCTAGATCAACTTATCAAGCAGGCCGCCACCGCTTTTTATACGGCCCAGCGAATTAAAAACGCGCAGCGTATCGAGACGTTAACGTGGCGAGGGATGTTTGGATCAAATTGGTGGCACACGGTGGCGCAAAAAACCTTGGCGATGAAAACCGATCTGGCGATCATTAAGCGATTAATTGACGATCCGACCCCTGAAGTTTTGAATCAGATCGAGAAATTTAATATGACGCTGGATAAGATCAACTCAATACCATCGAGAGGGTTTTTGCCAGAAAATATGGAGCAGGCTCCGCCACCGATCAAGATATATGATTTTTTGAGGGCGGTTGTTCGGGAACTGACGAAAGACAAAATAGGCCTACTCGTCGAATATCAATTGGGTGATGAGTCGCCTGAAGTGGCAATTCATGAGCCGATGTTTGAACTAGCGATGGAAAAACTGATCATGAATGCGGTTCAGGCGATGGATGGGGTTGGACGCTTGATTTTCCGCGACTGCTCTACAAAGAACCAGTTGGTGTTTGAGATCGAAGACAATGGCCCGGGTATTCCTGAGGAGCATGTTGACATGTTTTTGGTTGAGCGAATTAAAACGGAGCAGTTTTCAAAAGGTTCTGGGATAGGGGCGCTGATGGCGAAGTTTGTTTTTGAGAAATATGACGGCAAGCTGCATTTAATTAAGAGTGACCCGAGTGGGACAACGTTAACGATCAAATTGCCAAAATACGATCCGAATGCGGAGAACGAGGAGGAATAAATCGATGAATATTGTAACTTTAAGCAATGAGTTTTTAGAAGGGACTGTGCCTAGCAAATCTACAAAAGGGTTTGTTCTGCTTGTTGAAAATGATGTGGATGTTCGTGAGCGCTTTGCTCAATTCTTGTCACTTGAAGGGTATACGGTTTTTGCTTGCAAAAACGAAATCGAAGCTTTGGAAATCTGTCGGCAAAACCCTGTTGACCTGGCTTTGGTTGATTATCGCTTAAGAGACGATAACAACCCTAATGACAAGACGGGCCATCATTTGGCGAAGAAGCTGGACGGCCGGCTGGTTAAAATTTTGATGAGTGCTTTTCAACCCGAAACATTTGGCAAGGTCAAAACGGGCAACACGTTTCAATTTGATAAAAACGAGGGGCCGGAAGCACTCATCCAATTTATTAATGAGATTTTTGATAAAGACGTTCAGGTTAATCACGATTTAGACATTCAGGCTGATTTTGATTTTGACAAGCTGTTTAAGCAGATAAAGCGGTTTCGATCCTACAATAATCAGGTGCATGAGCGGCAACGATTTGAGCTGGATGGCTTGATTAAACGGCTGTTTTTTCTCGAAAAGCGGGTGCAACTCAAATATATCCAGCCGGGATATGGTGGATCTGGGGTTGTGCGGGTGACTCCATTTTATGAAAGCGAGGGAGGCGGCTCGATTTCTGGCGCTGACGTTGTGGTGAAGTTTGGCCCTGTGGAAAATATGGAACGGGAGTTTGATCGCTACTCTCGCTATGTAGAAACTTTTCTGGGTATGAGCGCTACAGACGTCGTGGGGTCGATGAAGGTTTCCGGCCGCTTAGCTGGAATAAAGTTCCGACTGATCGGATCGCAGGCTGATTGGCAAGAGGCTGGCAAAGTGCTTAGCTTTAGGGACGCCTTTACCGATTTGAATCCAGACCAGCTAGATGCTGTAATCGCCGATTTGTTTCAAAACACCTGCAGGCTGTGGTATGCGGGCAAATATCAGGCGAAGCGGGAAAAGAAGCTGCTGGCGCCTGAATATGCGGATCACTTTAATCTAAACTCAGTTCGGCGGCTGGATGAGGTAGAGGGTATTATCGAATCAATTGTTTCAGAAGGTGACTCCGACCGGCTGACCGTCTCATTTTATGATGAGAACCATCTTGAATTTGATTTTAATAACAACCTGCCTTATCCCTATATTTTGGCGAATCCATTGGTTTTCATCGAGAAGCATGCGGATCTTTTACCCGAAGTTTATTATCGGTCAATTACGCACGGGGATATGAATGAGGGGAATATTTTTGTCGATCCTGAATCACACACTTGGCTAATCGACTTTTTCAAGACGGGAGAAGGGCCAGCGTTGCGCGATGTCATTCAGTTGGAAACTGCGATTAAGTTCTTTTTGTACCGAGAGCCAAATTTAGTTCGCAGATTGTTGTTTGAATCGGCCGCACTGTCACCCAATCAATTTCAAGAGACAAAAGAAAACCTGTCTTTGATTGAGGCTGATGGCAATACAAAAGCGACCATTTCCGCTGTTCGTCGACAGGCTTGCGAAATTAATGGGAACGAAGACATGGCGGAATTTTATGCAGGCATGTTATACAACACGCTGCGGGTCATGACGCTCGAAAATATCGATCCTAATCATAACGAGGTCGAAACACGGATACGAAGGAAGCACGCACTATTTTCGGCCGCACTTTTGGCCCAGAAATTTTCACACCAGATATAAACTATGACGATACGAAAGAATGATTTGCACGCGATTTATAGCTGTGTAAAAGCTGGAGAAAGCGCCCAAGTGTTGGGGATGAGTGGTGTTGGGAAATCAAATCACTTTAACAATGTGTTAGACCCTAAAAACATAAAAGACTATTTTGATGGTGAAAATCGGCCTCCGATTTTGGTGCGGGTAAATTTTCATTATGCTGTAGATTTTAAACCTCGCACGGTGTATAGCTTGATGCTAGAACCGCTCGAATCTTTAAACCGTGACGAAGAGGATGCAGAACTCTCAAAGCAAATCGAAGTGCTGCATAACAAGCTGCTTGATGTGGGAGACGACATCCTGAAAGCTCAACGGCTGTTTAGGCAAGCGTTGAGGCTGGTGATGCGGCCGGAAAGCCAAAAGATATATTTTGTTTTCGACCAGTTTGATAAAATGCTGCGGGAGGCACCGTCTAGGCTGTTTTCCAATTTGCGCGGATTGAGGGAATAAATATCGACTGGGGTTTATAATTTTTGCGAGGCAGCCTTTGTCTAAGTTGATCCCAGAAGGCGAAGAGGCTCAAGAGGACTACGAAGAATTTCTCGAGACTGACTTCTCCTTCGAGATTCCCAAGCTGG
>JAHDEN010000229.1 GCA_020628815.1 Chloroflexota bacterium
CAACCTCTTCAGCCACAATGTCTGGGCTGGCGGCCGGTAAGTCGATTTTGTTAATCACCGGGATCAGTTCTAAATCTTGCTCTAAAGCCATGTACAGGTTTGCTAGCGTTTGAGCCTCGATACCTTGAGTCGCATCGACAACCAAAATCGCCCCTTCGCACCCTTGTAGAGCACGGCTAACCTCGTACCCAAAGTCAACATGCCCCGGCGTGTCGATCAAATTATATTGATACGTGACACCGTCCGATGCGGTATAGAGCATACGCACGGCCGAGGCCTTAATCGTCACCCCTTTTTCCCGCTCCAAATCCATACTATCCAGTAGCTGGGCTTGCATGTCACGGTCAGCAACAGTTTCGGTGTTCTGCAACAGGCGGTCGGCTAAGGTAGACTTGCCGTGGTCAATATGAGCAATAATGCTGAAATTTCTTATAAGAGACTGATCCATAGGGTAAAATTATAGCATAGGAAGCAAAAGGAACTCTCTATTTAAAGGGAATTTGTATCTAATTGGATAGCGATAGAGGATAGTAGGGGTCGACGGGGTCGGAACCACCGTGTCTCTTCGGAACTTAACAGGCTTATCGATTAAAAACCTGCTTAATCTCGCAGGATCAATCCTGCGGTTAAAATAAGAAGCCCGATAAATCGGGCTCTGGCAGACATTTCAACCTGATTGATCAGGTTTCTTGTCTTAAACGAGGGCTTGAGCCCTCGGAAACATGGCTTAAGTTGATACCAATGGGCCCCGACCCTGTCGACCCCTACTGTGAAAACCACAGTCGCTACCCTTTTAAATTATGTCACAAACCACCAAGCTGATTTTGCAACAGATACGCGCCAAACGGGAGCAAAAAGCGCAGCGAGCCAAGCGGCTCAAGCTGTGGCTCAGCATCAGTACGCTTTTGAGCTTGCTGGTTATTTTGCCCGTTGCCCTTTTGCTGGGCTCAGCCGGATTTTTGGTTTGGGGGCAGCTGCAAGCGGTGCCGAATTACCCGCTAGCGGTGGCGCATTACCAGAGTGCCAACGTGGTCAACCCACCTCGCTTTTTTAGCCGAACCGACACGGGGGAAACGGTGCCGATCCTGAACCCAGAAACTGAGGCTGAGGCTGAGACTGAATCAATGGGGTGGACCGAAATCGACGGGATTAGCAGTAGCGCCCTGAACGGTGTGTTTGCCCAATGGCCCGAGCTGTTTTTAAATCAACAACCGGCCGAGCCATTAACCTTAGCCCGCTGGCAAAACATCCTGCTAAGTGATAGGGCGAGACGGGTCACCCCGGCCTCGCAAGTCGCCACCTTTATTCTGGGGGCAGAGCCATCTACGTCTGTGATTGATCAAGCAGAACGGAACCTGTTGCAAAACCAGATTGAAACGGCATGGAGCCCGCAGGAGCTGGCCGGATGGCATTTGAATGTCAGCAGTTACGGCAATGGGGTGATCGGGTTAGAGCAGGCGGCACGCTTTTATTTCGGCCGCAATGCTTCGCAACTCACGCTACCCGAAGCGGCGATGCTGGTTGGCATCCCCACAAACCCGGCCGTGAACCCGCTAGACAACCCAGCCAAAGCCAAACTGCAGCAAGAGGCGGTTTTAGAAGCGATGCTACGGCAAAACCTGATCAGCCAAGAGCAGTTTGTTGCGGCCCGCTTTACGCCGCTTGAAATTAATACGGCCCAGTTTGCAGGGCAAACCAATGTGATTTTAGACCGCTATTTGCACAGCGAACTATCCGATCCATTCGACCCGCTGGCCATCTCGACCGGCGGACTAAACGTGGTCACCACCTTAGATGCGGCTCTGCAGCAAGAAACTGACTGTCTGGCTCGTTTTTACTTGGCGTATGTCAGCGGGCAAGGGCTAAACGGAGACGGTGGCTGTGCGACCGGCAGCGAGTTAACCCGTTCTCCTCGCTTCCCCAACGGCCAGTTTAATTCGGCCGACTCCGTTTTGATTACGGTGCTGGACCCCCAAACGGGGCAAATTTTGGCACTGAGTGGCGAAGGAGCGATTGCTCAAAATCCAACCGGCCCACCTCTGCAACCGGCCGGGGAACGGCAGGCAGGCAGCGGGTTTTACCCTTTCATCTATCTAACTGCGCTCAGCCAGGGGCATAACTTAAGCTCGATGGTGCTTGACATTAGTTTGTCAGAAACTGAAACGCCACAGGGGGCTGGCCCCATCTTTTTGCAGGATGCGTTGAATTCAGGGTCACCTGCTGGAGCGGCCGATGTGTTGGGCTGGGTGGGGCGCGGCAGTGTGTTTAACACGGCCAGCGAGTTGGGGGCGTCTCCTACAGCCAGCGTAAACGGGTATGTGCCGGGTCAGGAAGATATAATGATCGGCGTTTTAGAAATGGCGGCCGCGTATGGGGTTCTGGCCAATCAGGGGGTGCGCACCGGCATTGAGCCGTTTGGGCAAACCCAACGGCCGTACATCATCGGCCAAGTTGAAAACCAGCGTGGCGATATTTTGTATGAAGCGGCAGACGCTTTGGGGGCAGAGCAACCGATCCTGCCGAGTGAGTTGGTTTGGCTACTGAACCAGCAGTTGGCCCAAGACACCTTGCCCAATGGGCAGCTTGTGGCGCAGGTGAGCGGCACCGGGCTTAACAATCAGGATGAGTGGACGATTGGCTATTCGCCCAATTTGCTGGTGGCGGTTTGGGCCGGTAATTTAAAGGGAGATGGGGTTCGCCCGGCCGGAGAACGGCCGATCACTCCGGCGCTTTGGGAAACGGTGATGGGGCTGGCTAGCGCAGACCGGCCGGTCACCAACTGGCCCGCACCTCAAAATATAGTCACCCTAAACGTCTGCTGGCCATCGGGGCTACAACCAAACGGGTTGTGCCCAACTCGTCAGGGATTGTTTATTGCAGGCACAGAGCCGGTCCAGTTCGATAGGATGTATCAATCGTTTTTGATTAATAGTGAAAACGGAAACTTAGCTACCAATAGCACACCGTCCAATCTTGTTTCGTCGATTACGGTTCAGCTTTTCCCACCAGAGGCACAGCGTTGGGCCGAGCTCAACGGCTTTCCTGCCCCTCCCACAACGTATGATCCGATCAGCACCAATACCTCGGCCGAGCGGTTTCAGGTCACTGCACCGGAGCCGTTTGAGCAAGTTTCAGGTGCCACAACGATAGAAATCGATTTAGACGAACTGGGTGAATTTGAGCGTTTTCGGGTGGCTGCGTTTCAGGGGTTATCTCCGGGTCAGCTAGAGGTATTGGTCGATGACATAGAGCCGCGCTCCGGCCGACGTTCTGTCGTCGTTCCACTCACTTTGCCGTTTGAACAGCCAGGGCTGTATACGTTGCTCATCACCGGGTTCCGGCCGGACGGCTCGATTGATGAGGTCGCGATCCCGATTTCGCTTGACCCGCTTGAATAGAAGAAATTGCTTTAGACGATATCGTCATACCCGTGGAGGCGGGTATCCAGCGGCAAGCTTGGCACTAGATTCCCACCTTCTTGGGAATGACGACCGCGGGAAGTGATGTAACAGCCAAGTTCCACAATTTTTGAGGGGATTTCCCCAATGGAAAAACAGCCCTAAATCACTATCATTCACAATCAAGATTTAAGCAGCGCACATATGACTAAAGTTGCTTAATTTCACAACCATTTTCGTAAAAACCAGATACAATAAAAATCGAAAATCAGCCAAGCCTATCTCCCATCTGTTTGAACCCTATACCCGTCTGATTTTCAACTGTAAGAAATCAATACCCAGTAGCCGTCTACTAGCTAGACCGGCATTAAAAACTGCTTCTCCCCTTCTTCAATTTTTCCATTCATTATCATATGAGGATGCATGACAAACATTAAAAAACTCTCCACTCTAGGTCAATCAATTTGGTACGACAACATTAGCCGCGCACTGCTCGATTCTGGCGAATTTGAGCAACTGCTTGATTCAGGCGTTGTTGGGGTCACATCCAATCCATCAATTTTCGAAAATGCGATCGGCAAAACCAGCAATTATGACAGCGCAATCGCCAAAATAAGCACCGGCAACATGAGCGACGAAGCGGTGTATGAACAGCTAGCCGTTGCTGATATTCAGCGCACGTGCGACCTGCTCGAACCGATTTATCGTGCAACTCAAAAGTTAGACGGCTATGTCAGCCTTGAGGTCAGCCCGTATTTGGCCAACGACACCCAAGCAACGGTTGAAGCGGCCCGCCGCTTATGGAACTGGGTAGACAAGAAAAATCTGATGATCAAAGTGCCAGCCACCCCGGCCGGTATTCCCGCCATCCGCACCCTCATTGGTGAAGGGATCAACGTCAATGTGACCCTGCTCTTCTCAATAGAAGCGTACGAAGCGGTGGCAATGGCTTACATCGAAGGGTTGGAAGAGCACCAAAAACATTGCAAGCTCAACCACGTTGCCTCTGTTGCATCGTTTTTTGTTAGCCGGGTAGATGCCTTGATTGACAAAAAACTAGAAGGGCAAGGGAACACTGATCTGCAAGGCAAAATCGGCTTAGCCAATGCCAAGGCTGCCTATGCCAGCTTTAAAAACATTTTTAGCGGTGAGCGTTGGGACAAACTGGCCGAGGCTGGTGCGATGGTTCAACGGCCGCTATGGGCCAGCACCGGCACCAAAAACCCCAGCTATCCTGACACATTGTATGTGGATGGGTTGATTGGGCCGTACACGGTGAACACAGTGCCACCGGCCACGCTCGACAACTTTTTAGATCACGGCACGGTTGATAAAACCCTAGTGGGATTGGATGAAGCTCAGGCGGAGTTAGACCAATTGGCCGCGGCCGGGATCGATTTAAAAGCGGCCACCGATCAGCTGCTTGATGAGGGTGTGAGCAAATTTGCTCAAGCCTTTGACGGTTTGCTAGCAAGCGTGGCAAGCAAACGGGCCAAACTTGCACCGGCCAAAGCCAAAGCCCCCGACGCGGGAAAATGGACGGGGATGCTAAGCGCATCGCTAGGCAGCTTAAAACCGGCCTTAAATGCGGCCGCGGCCGAACTGCGGGACAACGACGTTGTGAACCGCATCTGGGCCAAAGACCATACGGTATGGCAAGAAGACCCGACTGAGGTTGCTAATCGTCTCGGTTGGCTCGATTCGCCCACGACAATGCAAGCGGCGGTCGGCCGGATCACCAAACTGCGCGACAAACTAAAAGCAGACGGAATCACCGATGTGATTTTGATGGGGATGGGTGGTTCATCGCTGGCCCCTGAAGTGTTTATGAACGTGTATGGTGGCGACGGTATTCGACTCCACACCCTCGATTCAACTGACGGAAACCGGATTTTAGAGCTGGAAAAAACGCTTGATCTGCGAAAAACGGTCGGCATTGTGGCTACTAAATCAGGTGGCACGGTTGAAACCCTGTCGTTCTTCAAATATTTTTACAACAAGATTTCCGGCTTAGTCGGCACCGAAGAAGCGGGATCCCATTTTGTTGCCATTACGGACCCTGGCAGCAAGCTAGAGGCATTGGCCGAAGAACATCATTTCCGCGAAATATTTATCAACGACCCGAACATTGGCGGCCGGTATTCGGCTCTTTCATTTTTCGGTATGGTCCCTGCTGGATTAGTAGGTGTAGACATTGACAAACTGTTAAAACGAGCGTCCAATGCGGCCGACAATTCGGCCGACAGCGGTGTGACCACTGGCAAAAATATCGGTGTACTGCTGGGAGCAATCATTGGTGAGGCGGCTAAACAGGGCAAAGACAAATTAACCCTTATCGGATCACCCGCACTCAAAAACTTCGGAGACTGGGTTGAGCAGTTGATCGCTGAATCAACCGGAAAGGAAGGGGTTGGTATTTTGCCGATCACAGGTGAGGCGCCTGGCGCACCAGAGGTTTATGGAGATGACCATCTGTTCGCTTATTTGCGAGTTGAAGGGGATCACACCCACGATGCGGCGGTAAAAGCGCTAATGGCGGCCGGGCATCCGGTGGTGATGCTGCGGATGCGTGATCTGTATGATCTCGGTCATCAGTTTATGTTTTGGAAGATGGCTACGGCCGTAGCCGGACAGCGTCTGGGAATCCAACCATTTGATCAGCCCAATGTAGAAAGTGCCAAAATTTTGGCCCGCAGCATGGTGGCAGAGTACATGGAAAAAGGTGAACTCCCCTCTTCTAAAACTGTGAAAGCGTCCAAAGGATCACTCATCGGTTTCATGGCAACGGCCAAACCGGGCGACTACATCTCTATTCAGGCTTATGTTCACCCAACGGCCGAAACAGATGAATTGCTCAATAAACTGCGCATCCAATTGCGGGACAAGTACAACTTGGCCACAACGGTTGGATACGGGCCACGCTTCTTGCACTCTACCGGCCAGCTCCACAAAGGGGACGGTGGAACAGGGTTGTTCATCCAATTTATTTCGAGCGGGCCGCAAGATGCCCCCATCCCAGATGAAGCGGGCGACGAAACCAGCACCATGAGCTTTAACGTGCTTAAAAATGCCCAAGCTTTGGGTGATGCGGCCGCGCTTGAAGAGAATGATCGTCGTTTGATCGTATTTGATTTGGGCGATGATGTGGTTGGTGGATTGGAACAGCTGACTGGCTAATCGGCTGACTACTAATAACTAGAAAATGATCGACGCAATTATTTTTGATATGGACGGCACGCTCGTGCAAACAGAACGGCTTAAGGCGATTTCATACGCCAAAGCGGTCGTTGAGCTGTGCCCCAACTGCGTCACGAAAGATCAAGTTATCGAAGCATTTAGAAAGGTGGTCGGCCGATCTCGTCGAGAAGTCGCCACCTTTTTGGTTGACGAATTTGATCTGGGGTTTGAGGCGATCCAACGGATGGCTGAATTTGGGGTCAACACCCCATGGCAGGCATTGGTTCGGGTTCGTCTAAACTACTACGAAGCGATGTTGGCGGACCCCGACATCATCAAAAATAATCAGTGGCAGCACAATGTGACTGTGTTAAATCAGGCCCGTTCAATCGGCTGTAAAGTTGGGCTAGCGACCATGAGCCGCTGTAAACAGACTCAGCGAATTTTAGACATACTCGATTTTCGGGATCGGTTTGATTTTGTCGCTACGCGAGATGATGTTGAGCACGGCAAACCTGATCCAGAAATTTATAAGCTGGTGATGGATGAGTTGGACGTGCGGCCGGAGAAAACGCTGGCTCTTGAAGATTCGCCCAGTGGTGTGTTGGCGGCTGTGAATGCAGGCATTCATGTGGTTGCGGTAGGTACACCGTTCACAACGGACCATTTGCTAGAGGCTGATTTTATCGACAATAGATGGGTGGTTGAAAATCCGGCCGACTTGCCGCACGTTTTAGAACAAAAAATTACTGAAATTAAAAGGTAGCGCTCTGTAACATTTACACGTTTTACTTCTTTTTGGAACTGTCGTACCCGCGAAGGCGGGTATCCAGCGATAAGCCTGGCACTGGATTCCTGCCTGCGCAGGAATGACACTTTCCTTTGGGATTTGCAAGCGATTTGTTTTGCAGAGTAGTTAAATTGAGACGCTGACAAACTTCCAAAGTTTTAAAGCCGGATCGAGGAAAAACTATGAAATTAGCCATGGTAGGCTTAGGAAAGATGGGCGCCAACATGTCTCGCAGGCTCATTAAAGGTGGACATGAAGTTGTTGTATCGGACATTAACCCAGATGCGATTGCAGATTTGGCCGATGAAGGGGCGATCGCCTCAACCTCGTTGAGCGATGCAATTAGCAAACTCCCCTCCCCCAAAATTGTGTGGGTCATGGTGCCGGCCGGAAATATCACAGAGTCTGTTGTTAAGTCGGTTGCGGCCGAATTAGACGCGGGGGACATTGTGATTGACGGTGGCAACAGCAAATACAAAGAGACGATTCGCCGTGGTGAGGAACTAGCCGAAAAAGGGATTCACATGCTCGATTGTGGAACCAGTGGCGGTGTGTGGGGCTTGGTTGAAGGGTACAGCATGATGGTTGGTGGAGACGCTGAACCGGTTGCCACTTGCACCCCCATCTTTGAAACACTTGCACCGGCGGCCGACAAAGGCTGGGGGCACGTGGGGCCACGCGCCTCGGGCCACTACACTAAAATGGTCCACAACGGAATCGAATACGGGATGATGCAGGCCTATGCTGAAGGGTTCGACATTCTAAAAGCCAAAGAAGAATTTGGGCTAGATATGCATCAAATCGCCACCATTTGGCAGCATGGATCAGTTGTGCGCTCTTGGCTGCTCGACCTAACCGCCAATGCTCTGTCTGAAGATGCTGATTTTGAAGACATCGCCCCTTGGGTGCCCGACAGTGGCGAAGGACGTTGGACCGTAGAAGATTCAATCGAGCTACGAGTACCAGCACCGGTGATTACCTTGGCGTTGCAAATGCGCTTCTTGAGCCGTGACGAAGATAAATACTGGGCCAGAATGCTATCCGCTATGCGCAATCAATTTGGTGGGCATGCGATTAAGAAAGACGAAGATTAACTTAGACTAGAGCCGAGAGGCTAGAGAAAAGAGATTGGGAAAAGCCCACTATCTCTTTTCTCTTGTCTCTTCTCTCCCTCCTCTCATGACGACTCCAACAACTATTGTGATTTTTGGCGCATCGGGCGACTTAGCACGGCGCAAATTAATTCCCGGCTTGTACAACAATTTCTGCAAAGGACGCTTGCCGGTCCCGTTTAACATTATCGGCTACTCACGTTCAGACATTCCCCAAAAAGATTTTCAGGATCGGATGTGCGCGGCCGTTAAAGAATTCTCGCCCAGCTCTTTCGACCAAGCAAAATGGGATGAGTTTGCTCCTGCACTAGATTACAGCGCGGGCAGTTTTGATGACGACGTCGCTTTTGACAAGTTAAAAGAGAAAGTTGAAGCCAAAGAAACTGAGCTTGGCGGTGAAGGAAATCGGCTCTTTTATCTCTCTATCGCGCCTCGGTTCTTTTTGTCCGTGGTGCAGCAACTAGATGAGCACGGCATGTCGCGCGAAACGGATGATCTGTGGCGGCGTGTGATTGTTGAAAAGCCATTTGGCCATGACCTTGAGTCGGCTAAAGCTTTAAACCGTGATATACACAAATACTTAAACGAAGATCAGATTTATCGAATCGATCATTA
>JAHDEN010000230.1:0-1427 GCA_020628815.1 Chloroflexota bacterium
GTACGATCGACATCCGTTGGATCGGTAGCTGGCACGACCCAATCCTTGAGCAAGAAGCTGCTAAATCTTTATTTGATGCTGGCGCTCAAGTTGTCATGAACGGCGCTGACACTCAAGCGGCCGCTCAAGCTGCTCCTGAAGGCAAATGGGGTGTAAATTACAACTACATCAACGCTTGTGGAGACGAAAAATGTTTGACCTCTGCTTATTGGAACTGGGGTGTGGTTTACGCTGATATCGTTGAACAATCACAAGCTGGCACATGGACCGGTGGCTGGGAGTACTTCGATGCTGACGCAGGCGCAATGGGCTTGTGGGGCTTAGAAGAAGGCCAAGAGCTAACCGCTGGTATGGCTGGACTGCCAGAAGCTGATCTAGAGATGATTCGTGAAGTACATGCTCAAGCATTAGCTGGTGAGTTCACCCGTTTCGATGTTTTCAAAGGACCAATCATGGATAACCAAGGAAACGTTGTTTTAGAAGATGGCGTGAGCTTGGAGCAGATCGACCTTGATGGATTTAGCCAGTTTGGTAGCCCATGTGGCACCTGCATGTACTGGTGGAACGAAAACTTCAACGCCGAATTGCCAGACCTATAGTCAGTCACAAGTTTAAAGTAGAAAGTTAGAAGTTCAGAGTCGCCAGTAACGGGTTAAAAACGAGTTACTGGCGACTTTTTATTTATTACTTCATACTTGTCGCTTCGTACTTATCAGTTAAATTGCTATGCACATTGATGACGTTCTCTTAAACGATTGGCATCCGATTGCGGAAGTTGCTGATCTTGAAACACAAAACCCACTACCGGCCCGTTTATTGGGTGTGGATTTAGTGGTTTGGAAAAATGGGGAGTCGATTATGGTGTGGCAAGATCTTTGCATCCACCGTGGTACAAAACTCTCCATGGGATGGCTTGAAGACGGTTGCTTGGTGTGTCCGTATCATGGGTGGAACTATGCCGAAAACGGCCGCTGCGTAAAAATTCCTGCTCACCCAGAACAAAAACCCCCTGAAAAAGCCAAGGCCAATGTTTTCCGGCACCAAATTAAATATGGGCTGATATGGGTCACGCAAGGCGACCCTAAACATGATATTCCCACCTTTGATGAATGGGAAGACGATGAATTCAGAAACATTCCTTCAGGGCCGTATCATTTTGAGGCTGCGGCGCCCCGTATGATCGAAAATTTTTTGGATGTGGCACATTTTCCTTTTGTGCATGAAGGGTCTTTGGGGGATCGAAACTTCCCTGAAATCGGAGATTATGAGGCACTGATTACCGATGAGGGTGTGGTGGCCGATGGGATAGAATTTTGGCAGCCTAATCCTGACGGGACTGGTGTGGGGTCGATGGTGACCTACACGTATAAAGTTTTCCGGCCGTTTGTGGCTTACTTTGTTAAGTCAAAAGGGCCCAGCTTTGCGGC
>JAHDEN010000230.1:1437-8922 GCA_020628815.1 Chloroflexota bacterium
GAAAAGCATTCTAAGGGGTGGGTTCTTATGTCGATGAACTACGGATTGGAAACGCCAGAAAAGGAAATTATCGATTTTCAAGATATCGTTACGGGTGAAGATATCCCCGTGGTAGAATCCCAGCGGCCGGAATTGTTACCGCTTGATTTGCAAGATGAACTGCATCTGCGGAGTGACAGGACCGCAATTGCCTATCGCAAATATTTAAAGCAGATGGGTGTCACCTTTGGCACCAGTTAGCTTAATTAGCTTGATCAGCACACTCGCTATGCTCGTTTTCAGCCAATCAGGTCGCTTCGTTTACTTGCTGAAATGCTGATAGTGAGCGAAGCGAACGAGCTAATAAAGCTGAAATGCTGAAACGCTAGAAAAAACTATGGAAGAGAAAGAAGCTTTAGCCGTAGAGATGCGGAATATTACGATTAAGTTTCCGGGGGTCTTGGCCAATGACAATGTCAACCTGACACTGAAAAAAGGGGAGATCCATGCTTTGTTGGGGGAAAACGGAGCCGGAAAAAGCACTTTGATGAACTGTTTGGCGGGGATCAATCGGCCGAATGCCGGTGAGATCTGGGTTGACGGTCAACTGCAATCCTTTTCATCACCCAAAGATGCGATTAAATCAGGGATCGGGATGGTGCATCAGCATTTTATGTTGGTACCGACCCAAACGGTGACAGAAAATATTTTGCTTGGGCTTGATAACGTTGGCTTTTTCATGAACATGCGCAAGTATGAGCAGGAAATTCGGGAGCTGGCCGATCAATACAGCTTGCACGTTGACCCTGAAGCTTACATTTGGCAATTGTCTGTTGGTGAACAGCAGCGGGTTGAAATCCTGAAAATGTTGTACCGAGGGGCGAACATCCTGATTATGGATGAGCCGACGGCCGTGCTTGCGCCGCAAGAAATCGAAGGATTGATGGACACGCTGCGAGCGATGACCGAGCGTGGAAAATCAATCATTTTTATTAGCCACAAACTGAACGAGGTTAAATCGATTGCAGACCGTGTGACGGTATTGCGCAAGGGTAAATTGACGGCCGAAGGGTTGCCGATGGACGATATGGACCGGAAAAAGCTGGCAGAGCTAATGGTCGGCCGGACCGTCTTGTTTACCGTTTTCAAAGAAGAAAATGAGCCGGGCGACGTTGTGCTTGATGTTCAAGGGGTATCTGCGCTGAATAAACGGGGTGTTCCAGCATTGCGCGAACTATCCCTACAGGTTAGAGCTGGGGAAATTTTGGGGATTGCTGGGGTAAGCGGTAATGGGCAAAGTGAACTGGCTGAAGTGATAACAGGGCTGCGGGAGTGCACAGGCTCAATTACAGTGAACGGGGAACAGATGGCGAACGCCCATCCTTTAAAAGCGATTGAACGGGGCGTGGCCCATATCCCTGAAGATCGGAACAAGGTTGGTAGCTCGCCTAATTTGTCGATCACGGAAAACACCATCATCAAAGATTATAAAGAAGACCCGATCGGAGAAGGATGGCAGATCAACTTCTTAAAGGCGGCCGAGCGAGCCAGCGGGCTAAAAGACAAATACGATATTTTGGCTCCAAATGTTGAGACAATGGCGCGTAAGCTGAGCGGTGGAAATTTGCAAAAGGTGATTTTGGCCCGTGAAATTACAACTCAGCCAAAACTGATGATCGCGGTGCAGCCGACACGGGGTCTAGATATCGGAGCTATCGAATCGATCCAAAATTTGCTTTTAGAACAGCGTAAAAACGGAACGGCGATTTTGCTAATTTCAGAAGAACTGGACGAACTTGTTTCATTGAGTGATCGTCTGTCTGTGATTCATGAAGGCAAAATTATGGGCACAATCGAAGATGTAGAAAATGCCAATATCGAAGAGATTGGATTGATGATGACGGGGGAAAAAGTTTCTTAATCAGAAGCTGAAAAAGGAAGAGATGAGATTAGAGATTGAAAAAAGAGTTGATGATCTGCCTTGGTGGGCCCCGGCCGCGCTTTCTGTGGGCGCTGTGGTGCTCGCCTTTGTTGTGGGCGGCATCATTTTTAAACTGATTGGTGGCGAGCCGATTCGAGTGTTTGGATTTTTTATCCGTAATACCTTTGGTAGCTGGCCCGCTTTTTCTGACACGTTGGTTAAAGCGACCCCTCTGATTTTTACCGGCTTGGCCTGTACCGTCGCCTTTAAAATGAAGATGTGGAACATCGGAGCGGAAGGGCAGCTGTTTATGGGGGCATGGTTTGCTAGCTTTGTTGTCTTGTTCCCACTTGTTAGCCCTGAAACATCTCGCTGGATCGTCATTCCACTGATGATGATCTTTGGCATGGTCGGTGGTGGCATTTACGGGTTTATTCCCGGATGGCTAAAAGCCCGCTACAACGTCAACGAAATTATCACCACCCTGATGCTCAACTACGTTGCGTTTGAGTGGGTTAACTACTGGATTTTTGATCAGTGGAGCGACGCCGGTTTCCAGATGTCACCAACGTTTGCAAAAAACGCATGGCTGCCACGGCTAACCGACTATGCACGTCAGTTCAGAGCATTTTCCGGTATCACGCTTCATCTCGGTGTCATCATCGCACTGATTGCGGTTGTCATCGTCTGGTGGCTGCTTTCAAAAAGCCAGTGGGGGTTTGAAGTCAAGCTGATAGGGGATAACCCCGACGCAGCAAGATATTCAGGCGTCCACATTAAACGCAATATTATTCTGGTGCTCATGGTTTCTGGTGCGCTGGCCGGTTTGGCTGGGATGATTGAGGTGACTGGTGTGGTTCACAGGTTGCAGCAGCAGATTTCCCCCGGATATGGTTTTACCGGCATTATTGTGGCTTGGCTGGCTAAGCTTAACCCTGTGGCGGTTATCTTAGTGTCGATCTTGTTTGGAGCGTTAATTATCGCCAGCCGCGAGATACAACCGGCCGGAATTTCCCAAATGCTTCAGGGGCTTATCCTCTTTTTCATTATTAGTAGCGAAGTGTTTACGCGCTACAAAGTTAAGCTGGTCCGCAACAGTGCGGCCGTTGTGGGGGCCGATTAATTATGGATCCGATTATTATTTTGCACGCGGGTATCGCCACCGGAACCGTTCTATTGTTTGCCTGTATCGGCGCCATCTTTAACGAAAGGGCTGGCATCCTAAACCTTGGGGTTGAAGGGATGATGTTGATTGGTGCGATGGCCGGATACTCGGTTGCGCTTTCAACCGGCAGCGCATGGGTCGGTATGATCGCTGCGTTTATCGCAGGGGGCTTGCTAAGCGTTGCCCATGCGGTTGTGACCATCCATTTTCAGGCGGATCAGGTTGTTAGCGGCCTTTCGCTTACCTTTTTAGGGACGGGGCTTTCCACCGTTTTGGGCGAGGGTTTGTCGAGCCAAGCTGCACCAACAATCTCGGACGTCACGATTCCACTGTTGGGCAATATCCCTTTTATCGGCTCGGTCTTTTTTGAAAATCACAGCCCGCTTGTTTATTTGGGCTATTTGCTCATCCCGGCCGCCTGGTTCTACATTTTTCGTACCCGGCCGGGCATGACCCTGCGCGCAATTGGTGAAAAGCCAGAAGCGGCCGATGTGCTGGGCATCAGTGTCTATCGTCAGCGATACGCCTACGTTATTTTTGGCGGCTGTATGGCCGGTTTGGCTGGCGGAATTATTAGCCTCTCAGTGTCACCGGGTTGGTACAGCGTGCAGACCACATCTGGCCAAGGCTGGATTGCGGTTGGCTTAGTCATCTTTGCCCAATGGAATCCTGTACGTGCCGCTATCGGCAGCTTTTTGTTTGGCGCCTTGCGTCGAGGCATTCTAGACTTACAGGGTCCAGCCACGTTATTTGGTTTTGACAACCCGCTGTTTATCAATGCTAATTTGGGCTTTTTCTTAAAGATGTTGCCCTTCATCCTGATTATTTTGGCGTTGGTAATCGGTTCTAATCAAGCCCGCCGCAAACGCTTGGGGGCACCGGCCGCTCTTGGTGTGCCTTACATCCGTGGCGAACGTGGACTGTAACTCCTTGGCCCTCTTGCAATAGGATTCTGTTTTAATTAAATAAAAATAATTCTTAGGGAGTCATCAAATACAGATCTGCACGATAGTAGGCCTTTTTATCCTGCACCTGAAACGCATCAAACATGAGCTGCTTTAAGTCAAGATTGGTGTCGTTGTTGATCGGTTGCTCAATGTACCAAACCCGTTCGTAACCGCCCAAGTCATCGCTGGTTAAGATTTGTTCAAGATTTGAGAAGTTTTGATTTAAATACTCGATCTGTTCTCCAGCATAAAAGGATGTTGGGTGAATTAAATATCTTGGATTAATGATCACGACATCATTCGGTGCCGCCTGCTCAATTATATGAGCCGCTATCTCATTCCACTCAGTTTTTGGCACTGCAAAAATATTTACCATTGACCCGATAATCGACAATATCAAAATAGGCGCAAGCCAGCGCAAGTTTTTAGCGGATGTGGGCCACAGCAATCCAATTGGGATTAATAGGAACGGGATAAAGACCACCAAATGACGTTTAACCGTAAACGCCCGTGGGATCGTAAATGCGATGATGATTAGGCAGAGCAAGGCATAAACAGCCATTCTGATCCATGGCTGCTGCCCCAAACGGGTTACGAGCTGTTGAACTCTGTCACTGTGTGATAGCAGATAAATTGCACCTGGCAGGATTGTAACCAGCAAGATGAGCAACGGAGCTAGGGTTTGAATAAGGTCTAAAATTGGTGTGCTGAACCCAGGTAGCGGCCGGTACAAAATCGGGAAGTTTGCCACTCGCTGTCCTGAGAAGAGTCGCTCGTAAAACGCTGATCCAACGGGCGACCTGAGCCAAGGCCAATAGATTGCTAGAGCCGCCATCATCCCTGCTATCCAAACTGAAATCGCTTGATTTGGGAGTTTTTTTATACCCATCAACATAAGTAGTCCAGCTAGTTGGAAATAGAAAAAGAACATGGTGCCGTAGTGTGTGTAGGCAAGCCCGGCCGTCGCCAGAGCAAAAAGCACAAACCATGCCACTTTTTGAAGGGTGCTTTTGCTGGTTACCGTCATCAAGATCGCTAGCGAGCTAATAGTTCCCAACAGCAACATTAAAGAATAGTTGCGCAATTCTTGAGCATACCAAATTAGCAACGGATTGACGGCCGAGAGGAGTGTGACTGTGAGAGCAACCCTGTAGTTAAATAACTTTTTACAGATGAAGAAAAATAACACCAGCGCCAAGAAGGAGCTGATGGCTGAGAGCAGGCGCAGAGAAAACTCGGAAGTTCCGAGTCTGCTCCAATAATCGAGTAAAAAGAAAAAGAAAGGGGGATGAACTGGCTCAATCCCCCGATTCCAGAAGTCGGCCATGCCCTGTTGGGCAACATTAAAGCCGTGTGCTTCATCGAACCACAGGCTTTTGCTGCCCAATCGCAGTAGCCGCAAGAGAAGCCCCCCAGAAAGAGCAAAAAGCAACCAAACTCTCATGCTAAGCGGGTTAGCATGTTCATTCATCGCTTCATTATTTTGCATCGTTGTTTTTAGTCGTACTGGAAGAAGCCGATATTGCTTTTACGGCCGAGCTTGCCAGCCGCTACCAAATGTTTTAGCAATGGTGACGGTCTAAATCGGTCAACTTGCCATTCGGAATAAATACCGCGCATAATGCCCAGCGCCGAATCTAATCCAATATAATCGGCCCATGCGAGTGGCCCCAGTGGAAGGTTGTTCCCGATTTTAAGCATCATGTCGATGTCTTCAGCAGAGGCGGCTCCTTCCATGACAAGGGTTGCAGCTTCGTTGATCATGCCGCCGATCAGCCGGCCGCGAACAAGGCCTGCACCATCTCTCACGCTCATCGTCACCAATCCAATTGACCGCCAAAAGCCGATAGCCGCTTCTTGATATCGTTTGTCAGTATTAAAACCGGCCGCAACTTCGACGATAGGGTGATTTTCTAAAGGTGGCATGACGAGGAAGCCAACTACTCGACCCTGATTAGCAACCCATGAGGCCGCCAACGTGGTGCTAGTCGCCATCGCTGATGTAAGTAACATCGCATCGCTTGGGATGTGTTTTGCAAGGCTTACTAATAGTTCCTGCTTGGCCGCAGCTGTTTCATTGTGGGCCTCAATGACGACATCAACATCAGAAAATTGCTCCATCACGTAGCCACTTTCAATTGAGTCGTAAAAATCTTCGATTAAAAATAAGGTTGTATCGTGTCCAGCATCGGTGCAATATTTACCAATCTCTGAAATGAACGGCTCTTCGCCAGCAACTAAAACTTTCATCGTTTAACAATCTCCTTTTTTGAACGGCCGAAGTATAGGACCCTGAATCAAAGGTTGCAACAAAGTACAAGAATTTTCAGATAGTGAATAAGGGAAGGTTGCGAGGTAAGTAGGGGGAAATGCTTGCAGGGATTTCGTGTGTGCTGAAGGTGATAGGAAAATGTAGAAGTTATTTGGGCTTTGTGTTAAACGTGTAGCCAACCCCGTGAACGGTTGTTAATACTTTTGGCTTGTTGGGTACTTTTTCAACCGCTTGTCGAATCCACCGTATATGAACATCAAGTGTGCGGGTATCACCAAGGTAGGTCGTTTGCCAAACCTTTTCCATAATTTCCTGACGGCTAACAACCTCATCCGGTTGGCGCATAAGTAGCTCTAACAAGTTTGTGAGCTTTGGAGTCAACTGTTGCTCCCCTTTGCCAGGTACGTCTATGGCCCCTTTTTCAAGAAACAGCTTGAACTTGCCAACTTGAATGACGCTGTCATTTTCTTCATTGGCTGGCAATAGTTGGAAAACTCTGTTATTTAATTTTCTAGCCGTAAAGGGTTTTTGCAGATAGATGTCCGCCCCAAGCGAATCCTCTTGTTTGTCTCCCTGACGTCTTGAATGAATGAATGGGATTTTTGGATACTCTTGGCGAATACGTTTGCACATACGTATGCCTGAAGATCTCATGGTTGAAGCATCAAAAACCACAATATCGGGCGCTTTAAAGCGGGCGGAGGCAAGTGCATCGGAACCACTGTTCACAGCTACGATGTCCGACCATCTTTTTTTCAGAAAAACTGATAAAGAATCGGTGCCCGCACGCTTCCCTTCTACTAATAAAATCCTAATTCCTTCATCTGACATTAAAATCCAATTATAGGAGGGTTTACTGTAAAAACAACCTATTTTTTAAGATTTCATCAAACCCTTCAAATCTTAAAAAATCAACAATTATTTAAGGTTTTGATCAGACAAATTTAGGCTACCAATTTGAATAAAGTTTAGAGTAGGTGAATTTCCGTATACAGATCATAACAAATCAAGAAATGTTTCGACACGGTGCGAAAGGTTGCAGTATAATGCCCACTTGCAATTTCGGACCCATCCCTAAATTCGGGTTCAATTTCGGAGTTATTTATGGCCCATCAAAATGTTTTCCCTTTCACTGCTATTGTAGGTCAAGAGCGGATGAAACGTGCTTTGATCTTAAATGCGGTAAATCCTCAAATTGGTG